>JANXWC010000182.1 GCA_025351355.1 Hyphomicrobiaceae bacterium | reverse complement strand
GATCTCAAACCTGATCAAGTGTTAGCGGAGCCTTTGCGTAGAAATACTGCACCATGCATTGCTTATGCTGCGCAAAAAATTCATAGGATTTGGCCACCCCCTTCTTGAATTGCGTGAGGTCGCCTATCGTTAGATATGGGGAAAAAAGCGGGGCGCTCTTTAAGTGTCGGCGTCATCGGAGTGGGAAAACTGGGCGAGGCGCTTATTCGTGGCCTTCAATCTTCGTCCCACGCCTTCAATATTCTCGGAAGCGTGCGAACGCCGGAAAAAGCTTCGCGACTTACCAAAAGTTTGATTTCATTGAGGTATGGACAGTGGCGCGGAACTCCTGATATTTGCACCACTACCGCGACGCCTGCTGGCGGCCTCGCTCGCAACGGTTGGGTGGCATCAGACTGCACCCTGATAGTCTCGGCGTGCCGACTCGTGGTAAAGTCACCGTATGAAAGTAGAGACATCGGAGATAGTCAATCTGCTCACGCGCTTCACTGGGCCAGACCTGACGCAAACTCTGTCCAAAATCGAGAGCGCGGTTCGCGGCGTGACCGCTGGCGAATGCTCGGCTTTTCTTGAAAACGCTAGTGCTGGTCGTGAGGCGTTGGCGGCGGCGAGCGAGATGAAGCGCCTCGCGGGCCAGATCAACGTCACCATCCATGCGCTCGGCATCTTGTTATGCCTTCCGCACATTCTGGATTCCGGCGAGCGGGTCGAGTACGTCTCGCTTGGTGCTGGCAATACAGGGCGAAAGTTCGATCTGGAGACCAATCTGCGTATTGCGGAGTTCAAGTTCATCCGCTGGCGCGGCGGGCCGGAGTCGATCCGTCAGAATTCTGTCTTCAAGGACTTTGTGCTGCTAGAGGAGCATGCGACTGCAAAACGCAAGTACCTCTACCTACTCGGCGACGAATACGCTCTAAAGTTCTTTCGAGGTGGCCGCGCCCTTTCAAGCGTGCTCAGTCGCAATGATAAGTTGCAAAAGCTGTTTAGGGAGCGCTTCGGCAACCAATTTCAAACGGTGCGCGAATACTATGCCGCTCATGAACATGCGGTCCGGATCGAGGATGTGTCGCCGTGGCTGTCGGAGCTGGCGGAAGACTTGGTCGCCGATCCGGTCGCCGACGAGTTCAGAGAGTGAGGACAGGCATCTCGAATGCATCGAGGCCGAGCGGACCGGCCAGAATGCCTATGCCGAAACCCTGCGATCCCTACTTCAATCGGCAAACAAGTAATCGCCACCCAATTTCTCAAGCCTTCTTCGGTTTGCCTGAATGATCGAACTTCGCCGGAACAACGGCCTCGACACTTGCTTTAATCCCATGCGCTACCTGCCCCGCCAAGTGCGCGAACTCTTCTTCAAGCGCAGCGTACTCGCGGCGGTAGTCGGCGTCGCGCATCCACTTGTCGTGCATGTCCTTGATTTTGTCATCGCCCGATTTCTATTTCTCTGTCCGGCCTGAAATTTCTGATGACCAAGAAGGTCTTTTCTTCATAGCCGTCCGACGGTCGCGGCCAACGACGGCCCCAAGATCTTCCGCGATCAGCTCCTTAGCCCGCTCCTTGATCTTCTCACGCCGCGCCGCCGGAAAATTCCCGATAACCTCGTCAGCAGGCACCGTTCGATAATCTTTCGTCATGACTTACTCCTTATTTTTCTCAGTGCGGCAAGATGTTCGCACACCCGACGCGGTGCGATATGTCTACCTCAGCGACAACGTGAGCGAGATCGACTTGTACGGAACTTCCGGCCTGATCCGCCCCTTCGCTCCACGGTGCAAACGAACAAAGCCATACCTCTCCATTGTCTTCAGCGTCCGCGACAGGTTCCCAGCAGCCCGCCCCGTTTGTTCGGCGAGATCATGCAGAGATTCTGGGTGCGTCGCCGCAATCAATTCAAGCAGCGCTCGATTCTTGTTCGACAGCACCTTGGCGAAGCTCTCGGGTGAAGTGAACCACACCTTGGGATCGTTTGGACTTTGCTTGAGTTCGCCCCTTGCGATCCTCATCGTCCGCTCCTTCATCTCGTCAAGCGAGGCAATGCCGACCTTCAATGTGTTCATTGGCTTACTCCTTTTTCTTTGAGCACTGCGTACACTTCGTCCCAGAAGTCTCCGAGCAGCGTTGCGGCGTCTCGATATTCGTACGGCTTCACCGTTTTCAGACGATGCTTGTGGTCCTGCGCACCGCGACGCCTGCCGCTCGGCCCTGCCCGTAACCGGATCGGATGGGCATTGTCGAACCCAACCAGCCTCTCGCCGTCTGGACCATGGAGCGTCAGCGAATAGTCGAGGCCGTGCGGCTTCGCTTCCGTCGCCTCCACGCTGGTGACGACGAAGCGCACCCAGTGCTTCGTTTCTGGGTCGACGACCAGCACCGTCCCGTCGAGGTCCAGCAGAGCGTCGAGCGATGGATCACGGCTCATGTGTTATCATTATCACATAGTGATATTGTATAGCAAGCTCTTTGACAGCCAAGGTGCCACGCCCAGCCATCCCAAGGCTAAGGGCGGGTGCCTTGGCGTCAGCGCAGCTCAAACATACATACTTCGCGCCGGAGCTGGAATGTTGCCGATGCCGGTGCCAAGGATGGCGAGCAGCTTTGAACGCCGCTTGGCATCAGGCTCCACGTATTTCAGACGCACGAGATCATCCATGATCCAGACAGCTGCTCCCGCGTGGGTCAGCCCTGAATAAAGGTTGTTCCGCAATTCAATCATGTACGCCAAGCGCAAAATGACGGAGCGGCAGTCCACGCCCACGCGGATCATCATTCCTGCTTTCGTCAGGAACAGGAGGATGTGTGCTGCAGCTTCAAAGTAGGGTGGCATGGCTTCCTCCGTTTCACTTTTTCTTCCGTTTAATTGCGGGCCTCAGTAGACGGCCTCACGACTACGAGCGTGTGGACTTGCCGTGCTCACGTCGTAACGCATCGCCTCGCGGGCTTGAGACAGGCTGACGGCCAGCTCGTGCGCATGATCGGGCATCAAGTTTCCGGCAACATGAAACACACGGCCAGACTTCAGGATCATGCGGACACCGTGCGTGTAATCCACGTCGTCGTCCGGCTTCGGGAACACGATCTGCTCGACCTCGATATTCGCGATATCGCCAAGCGTGGTCCGCCACGGGCCGACATTTACGCTGCCGTCGAACAGACCGTAAGGCGAGGACAACGCACCACCCTTCGAGAAGTAAATCGCACGAGGCTTTGCCGGCACGCGCCACCCGAGCCAAAACAATCCGCAAGACGCGCCGAATATCATGCCCACCAACACCAGCCATACGGGCGAACCAGTGACCGCGAGCGCGGCAAGCGCCGCCACGCCGGCGTACATGCCGGCATAGACGCCGCCTTTGGCGAGCTGCATCAAGCACCACTCGGTTCCGGCCCGAGCCTCGCACCACTCGACGCCTACGCCGTCCGGTCTGGCGCTCACTTCGCAATTGAAAATCATGGCCGTGCTCTTTCGATCTGAAGTCGGTCGAGATATATCGGTGGCACACCGGCAACGAGGATCAGTTGCCGAGCCGTTTCACGCGCAAACCACTGCGTCACTTCGTTGGCATCGAGCAGGCGAACGCTGCGCAGGTTCTCACGCATGCCGAGATCGCCGTGCGCCATCCCTCCACCCGTCACCCTCGCCTCTTGCCGCTCGATCACCTGCGTCATCCCCAAGCGCTGCGAAATGTATTCACTCGTGGTCATGTCCGTGTTGCCGAACGCTTGCAGCACACCCGCATTGCCAAGGAACGTTTCCCACGACTTCGAGTAGTGCGTTTTCAACTGCGTCAGGTCTTGCAGCACCGTCCAAAGTTTGACGCCGAAACCAGCCATCAAGCCCGCCGCCATCTCGATCGAACGCATGTGACCGAGCGTCGGAAACTCTTCGAGCACGAACCACACCGGCAACTGACCGCGCGGCACGGGTGCCTTCTCCATGGCTCCCATTGCGAGCTGGATCATCAGCCGCAGCCATCGGTAATGCGTCCCCATGCGCAGGCTTGGCAGCACCAGATAGATCGTCATCTTTCCATCCCGCAGATCGGACAGATTGAAGTCCGATCGATCCGTGATGTGCGCCACATCGTCGAATGGCGCGGTCTGCTCTTGCACCGTGGAAAGGATGCTTTGCAACTCGCGCTGTCCCATCGAGAGCTTGCCGAGAAACGACGCACCCGTGTTTGCCACGGCCTCGACAGACGAATCCGCCATGGCCGTGAACAGCTTTTCGAGTTCAGGAACCGTGCCGCTCATGACGCGCCGCAGCTCGCGCAGCGTCGGCGCTTTGCCCGACGTGTTGAGCAAGTGCATGACAATTCCGCGAAGAAGATTCTTGCCGCTGTCCGTCCAATGGCTGTCACTGGAATTGTTGATGATGATGGCGTCCATGGTCTGCGCCACGTCGGCACCGACCACCTGCGCCGGACTGCGGACCAGATCGGAGAACGGATTGTAACAAGCGGATTTGAAACCGCTCACGCCGAACGGATCGAGCACGTAGACCTTCTGGCCCATGCGCTGACGATGCGCCGCCGTCGCCATTGCCAACTCGCCCTTGGGATCGAGCACCACCATGGACGCCGGATAGCGCAGCAGGTTTGGAATGAGGACAGACGACGACTTGCCCGCGCGACTGCCCGCGACCGTCACGATATGACGATCATCATCGATGCCGATCATGCGGCCCTGCCACGAGCCGAGGAGAACGCGACCGGCCTTCCAATCCCAACGCGGACCAAGCTGCGTCGGATGCGCCCAGACTTGTGATGGTGGCGCTTCAATTTTTGCCGCATTGCCAGAGCCGCGCGGCGGAAAATTCGTTGATGTCGCCATGACCCGCTTCCCTCGTTGGTGTGTGCCAGAGGGATAATTGCGCCGAGGGGTTGCTGTAAACGGACGGCATGAACCGCTGCGCAGCAGCGGGGAGCATCATGTTACACGCCGGTACAGTGAATATATTTTCGGATCGAAATCGTTACAGGCCCGCAGACGCGGGCGGGATGGGCTTGCAGCCCCGTCGCGTCAACAGCCACACCCGCAAGGGGTTTTGGCTCCCCCACGCCTCAAGGGGCGCGGTCCCCCCAAAAAAGCTGCAAGCAGCTTTGGGGCTATTGACCCGTCTCACCGCTTATTGCCGCGAGGCTAGTCAATTTGCGTGTCCGCAAATTTAATCACTAAAAGAAAAGGAAACTACGCAATGACCACCAGCATCATATCACCCGAGGCCAGCACCCGCTTTACCCACAAGGCAACCGGCATCACATGGAACTGTGCGACCGAACGGAACGCCGCAGCGCCGTTTGTTTTGCAGCTTCGCAATCCACGCAGGTGCAGCCCCGCGACCTCGCACCGTTTCGTGACGGCGGGCAACCGTGACAAGTACGTCGCCCTCACCATCCATCAGTTTCTCCAAACTGACCACAGTGCAGGCAGCCCGCAGATGGCTTGCAGACAGGTCTGAATGCGGCGCAGGCCGCGCTTAAAGAATGAGGTCAGGCTGCGGAGCCACCTTTTTCGGACGCGTGCCTTGCGTTTTTTTTCGACAGGCAGGGCTGCGTTCTCGGCTGCCCACATGCCGGTCGAGACGGCCCAGTAGAGCGCCAGCGCCATGATGAGGATCAGGCGGTCCATGCGGTCG
>JANXWC010000157.1 GCA_025351355.1 Hyphomicrobiaceae bacterium | reverse complement strand
TGCAGGCACGCTGGATGCGCAGGGCAATTTCACCGCGATTGGCGATCAGGATCTTGTCGAACATGCTTGATAGCGAATTGCGGTGAAATTGCCCTGCGCATCCAGCGTGCCTGCAAGGAATTGGGCATCGCGACCGTCGCTGTCCATTCCACCGCCGACGCCGATGCCATGCATGTGCGCCTCGCCGACGAGAGCGTCTGCATCGGCCCGCCGGCCGCCGCCGAGAGCTACCTCAACATTCCACGTTTGTTGGCGGCATGCGAAATTACCGGCGCTGATGCCATCCATCCCGGTTACGGTTTCCTGTCAGAGAACGCGCGCTTCGCCGAAATCCTCGAAGAGCACGGCATTACTTTCATCGGTCCCACGTCCGAACATATCCGGATCATGGGCGACAAGATCCAGGCCAAGGAAACAGCGAAGAAACTTGGCATTCCCGTCGTGCCCGGTTCCGATGGCGCCATCACTAACGAGTTGCAGGCGATGAAAATCGCCAAGGCAATGGGGTTTCCCGTACTCGTGAAGGCGGCGTCTGGCGGCGGTGGTCGCGGCATGAAGCTGGCGCGCACGGCCGACGAACTCGACAGCGCCGTCAAGACCGCGCGCGCTGAAGCCAAGGCCGCCTTCGGTGACGACAGCGTCTATCTGGAGAAATATCTGACGAAGCCACGCCACATCGAGATCCAGGTATTCGGTGATGGCAAGGGCAACGCCATCCATCTCGGCGAACGTGACTGTTCGCTGCAGCGCCGCCATCAGAAGGTGCTTGAGGAAAGCCCGAGCCCCGCACTCAATGCCGCCCAGCGTGCCCGCATCGGCGACACCTGCGCCAAGGCCATGCAGAAGCTCAAATACCGCGGCGCCGGCACCGTCGAATTCCTCTACGAAGACGGCGAATTCTTCTTCATCGAGATGAACACGCGCCTGCAGGTCGAGCATCCCGTGACCGAAGCAGTCACCGGCCTCGACCTGGTGCTTGAGCAGATCCGCGTCGCTGCCGGCGGCGGCCTTAGCGTCAAGCAGGAAGACGTGACGTTTTCCGGTCACGCCATCGAATGCCGCATCAACGCCGAGAACGCCCGCACTTTCCGCCCGTCGCCCGGGACCATCACCAACTATCATCCGCCCGGCGGGCTCGGCGTCCGCATCGACAGCGGCATCTACCAAGGCTATCGCATCCCGCCTTATTACGACAGCCTCATCGGCAAGCTGATCGTTTCCGGCAAGTCGCGCACCGAGTGCCTGATGCGCCTCAAGCGGGCGTTGTCCGAATTCGTCATCGACGGCATCGAGACGACCATTCCGCTGTTCATGGATCTGGTCAACGAACCCGACATTCAGAATGGCATGTACGACATCCACTGGCTGGAGAAATATTTGGCGGACAAACCAGCCTGAAAATCAGGCAAAATCTTTGCTCGGGTTGCCGTATCACCCTGCGTCAAGGGCTTGTATCGAAGGAGTTGCGTTCGTAGGTTGATCAAAGGTAAACGGCCGTCCGTCTCGACTGGCCCCGTTGTTGCGTAATCTCGAGTAGCCATGACCGAGCAGCAGAAGCATTTCCCGGAATTCTACGTCACCGCGCCGCAGGCCTGCCCCTATTTGCCCGGGCGCCAGGAGCGTAAGCTGTTCACGCATCTGACGCACGAGAAGCCCCCGGCGCTGATCGACAACCTCCTCAAGGGCGGTTTCCGCCGCAGCCAGAACATCGCCTACATGCCATACTGCGAAGGTTGTCAGGCCTGCGTGTCGACCCGCGTCGTGGTCGACGATTTCGTGCCCGGCAAGACCATGCGGCGGCTGTCTCAGTTGAATGGTGACATCGTCGCCCGCCGTATTCCGGCTTCGCCCACCTCCGAGCAATACGATCTCTTTCGTCGTTACATCGATAATCGCCACAGCTCCGGCGGCATGGCCGACATGAGCGTCATGGATTACGCCATGATGATCGAAGACAGCATCATCGATACATTCCTGACCGAATATCGCCGCAAGCCCGAAAGCGCTCCCGCCAACCTCAAGCCTGAGAAATGGCCGCTGGTCGGCGTCGCCTTGTGCGATCGCCTCTCGGATGGCGTCTCGATGGTTTACAGCTTCTACGATCCCGATTGCGGCGACCGCAGTCTCGGCACGCACATGATCCTCGACCACATCGGCTACACGCAGATGCTCGGCCTGCCGTTCCTCTATCTCGGCTATTGGATTGAGGGCTCGCGCAAGATGACCTACAAGACCCGCTTCCAACCGCAGGAACACCTCACCGGCAACGGCTGGAGCCGCGTCGACATGCGCGACGCCACGGCCGCCGCCTCCCAACGACCCACCCCGTCAACTACCGCAAGATTGCCCGACAAGCCGCGCTGACCGAAGGTTGGTGCCGCCGCCTCCTGTTTCCGTTGCAACGGCGAGAGGATGTCCGCCCGGCACCGATGCGATCCGACAATCAGGCCGCCCCGCAAACGATTGCAGCCACACGGGCCTGCGCCGTGTGGGTTTGTTGCGGTCCGACTCATTTTCCCGGTGAGGGGATGGGGAGTGGCGCCGTTCGTGATCGAAGAAAGGGGTTCATAGCGCCACTTTCTCCCCATTTGCCGCCGGGGGATCGCTCGATCCGTGT
>JANXWC010000148.1 GCA_025351355.1 Hyphomicrobiaceae bacterium | reverse complement strand
GCGGCCTTGGCGCCGGGGGGATGGAAGGCGCCGGATTTCGCGGCGTCAATGGCGCCGCGGGAATGGTGGACAACGGACAGGATCTGGAAGCGCAGCGGCAGCATATCAGGTGCCAAGCGTGCCTCGACAATGCTTTCAGGGTCGATCTTGTGCTCGACAAAATGCGCGCGGCCGCGCTCCAGGAACGCGTCTACAGCTCCGAGTGTCTGGAGGTAGTTGGCGACGCTGGCGTCGTACAATGAAAAGGTCATTTTAAGATATCCCCGATGTTGTCGATCACCGGCAGTGTATCGGGAAATGGCAGTTATGGAAGTGAGCAGTCATCGCCTGGGTTCGGGCCTGGGTCCGGGCCCGCTGGAACTAAAAAAACCCAAAACAGTTCTTCGGAGGAGGACAACAGCCATTTGGAGACGTGCAATGAACAAGCGACTTCTGTCGGGCATCAGTGCTTTAGCGCTGATCATCACTACCAATATTGCCATCGCTCAACAGCGCGGCGAGCCAGGAAGCAGTAGCGGTGCGGGTGCACCAAGTGCTGCGCCAAACGGTGGAGCGGCGAGCGGCGCGACCGGCACCGCGCCAAGTACGAGCATTCCCGAGCGCATGGAGCCGAATACCGTTCCACGCACCGAGCAGCCGAAGAGTGATGCGACGAAGGGTCGATCCACGGAAGCGCCGAGCAAGGGCGATGCCAAAGATAATAAGTCAGCAGGCGAAAAAAACTCCGGTACCAATACAAAAGCTGTCGAAAAAGGTGATCGCGAACGGTCGCCATCCGGCAAGGATGCAGATCGCAAATCAAATTCCGCCGCGGAGACCGAGCGCACCAAGGAAGCACCGAATGCACGGGATCGTTCCGCTGTCGGTGGCGACCCTAAAGCCGATCGCAGTCAACCTGCCGGCGGCCGCGTTGAATTGAGCGGCGAAAAACGCACGCAGGTGACGACAGTGTTTGCGAAGTATCGCACGGAAGCGCGGCAGAACGTGAACATAACGGTGAACGTCGGCGTCGAGGTGCCGCGCACTGTCAAGCTGTTCCCGGTGCCGGAAGATATCGTCGTGCTGGTACCGGAATATCGTCGTTATCGGTATATCGTCGTCGATGATCGCGTTTGCATTATCGATCCCGACTCGTTCGTGATTGTAGACGTCATCGTAATACGGGCGTAAAACTATATCGGTCAGGGAACGCATCGGCGTCGCCTGACCGAATTTCTTTATGATAGACACGCGCGCATGAATTTATCGAAAGCGCGAGCGCGATGCGAAATCCTGTCCTTCGTGGCGGCGTCGAGTTCGCCGAAAGTCTGTTTGTATCCGTCGGGAACGAAGATGGGATCATAACCGAAACCGAGGTTGCCACGCGGCGGCCAGACAACTTCGCCGAAGGCACGACCCTCAAAGATCTGATCCTCGCCGCCAGGCCACGACAAGCACAAGGCGGAAACGAAATGCGCGGCGCGGTCAGACGGCAGGCGCGCGCCGCGCAATTCAAGTTCGCGATTGACGCGTTCCATGGCTGCGGAAAAATCCTTGCTGGTCCCACCCCAGCGGGCGGAAAAGATTCCTGGTGCTCCGTCCAGCGAATCGATGCAGAGACCACTGTCGTCGGCGAGCGCGGGCAACCCAGCAGCATCGGCGGCGGCGCGAGCTTTGATGCGCGCGTTGGAAGCAAACATCGTCCCCGTCTCGTCTGGTTCGGGAAGGCCAAGTGCACCAGCGGCAATAGCTTCAAGCCCGTAGGGAGCTATCAGCGTATTGATCTCGACGACCTTGCCGGGATTGTGGGTGGCGACGACAAGTTTGCTGCCACGAAGGAGTTTTCGACCAGACTGCATCATAAGTCCATGATTGCTGCGCTTTGGCGCACGAGGGGGAACTCCCTCGTGCCGATTTAAAGTTTCAGCTCACTGTCAACTTCTGTAGTGAGACGAGTTCGGAAATGCCTTTTTTCGCAAGTGCCATCAGCTCGTTGTATTGCGCCTCGGAAAATGGCACGGTTTCGGCAGTGCCCTGTATTTCGACGATGCCGCCACTGCCGGTCATGACGAAGTTGGCGTCGGCATCAGCTTCGGAATCTTCGGCGTAATCCAGATCGAGCACGGCATGGCCGCCGTAGAGCCCACACGAGACGGCGGCGATGTTATCGCGCAACACGTTGTCACGGACCATGTCGCGCGCCTTCATCCAACCGATGCAATCGTAGAGAGCGACCCAGGCGCCGGTTATCGAGGCTGTGCGCGTGCCGCCGTCTGCCTGCAGCACGTCGCAGTCGATGGAGATTTGCCGTTCGCCGAGGGCCTTGAGATCGACCACCGCGCGCAATGCGCGGCCGATCAAGCGCTGGATTTCCTGCGTGCGGCCGGAGGCGTGCCCCTGTGTCACTTCACGGCGGGTGCGCTGCGAGGTGGCGCGCGGCAGCATGGAATATTCGGCGGTTACCCAACCCTTACCCTGTCCCTTGAGCCACGGCGGGATGCGCTCTTCAAGACTGGCGGTGCAAAGCACATGCGTGTTGCCGAACTTGATCAGACAAGAACCTTCGGCGTGCATGGATACGCGGCGTTCGATGGAGACGCGGCGGAGTTCGTCCGCTTTGCGTTTGGAGGGGCGCATGGTGGGCTTGATACTTTCTGGGACGGAGGCTGAAACGGCGGGCACCCTAGGCGAGGCAGCAACGGGCTTCAACCCCATTCGTCGGGACAACTTCAATCAAAATGTCCGGGACGGTGGAGAGGAGCTGGCAGTGCCTTGCTCCGGCCGCCAAAGACCGTTAGAGCGGTCGGGCTTGAAGGGACGATACGGATGCGACTGAAACTCAACACTGTCTTGGTGTTACTGGCGCTGTTGGCCATCGTCAGTGGGGACGCAGTCATCGCCGTGGCGCAGCAAAGCGGCGACCGAACGCCGGCGCGCCAAACGGCACCCACCGCTGCCGAGGGAGGAATTGTGCGGAGGGCGGCGTTGCGGTTCCTGACCGATAGTGACTATCCGCCGTTCAACTACATCGACCAGGACGGGCAACTGGCCGGCTTCAACGTCGAAATGGCGCGCGCGATCTGCCTGGAACTGGCGGCTGCCTGTGACATCCAGGCGCGTTCGTGGAGCGAACTTCTGCAGGCGCTGAAGCGTGGCGAAGTCGATGCCGTGATCGCCTCACACGCGCTGACCCCGCGTCTGTTGTCGGAATTCGACGTCAGCGAACGCTATTACCAGATGCCTGCACGCTTTGCCGGCAAGATCGGGCGGACGGTCGCGGATGTTTCGCCGAGCGGTCTCGACGGCATGAAGATAGCTGTTGCTAGGGGAACGGCGCACGAAGCCTACCTGAGGGCGCTGTTCACGCTGTCGGCCATCCATGCCTACGACAACCCGGAACTGGCGCGCGACGCAGTCATCAGCGGCGTCGACGATTTGTTGTTTGACGACGGGATTGGGCTGGCATTCTGGTTGCTTGGCACGGCATCGCGGGCCTGCTGTGAATTCAAGGGCGGGCCGTTTTTCGAGCCGCGCTATTTCGGCGACGGCGCCGGTATCGTCATCAATCGCGGCGATCCCGATTTGAAGGCGCAGCTCAATGCCGCGATCAAGCGTCTGCGCGAAACCGGCCGGCAGGACGAACTGGTCACCCGCAGTTTTCCGTTGCGCGGCAACTAATCAGTTCACTCGTCGTGCAGTCCGCCTTGCACAACGCGGAAGCTACGGCGGTCTACACGCACTAGACGGGCATCGGCCAGCTCGGGGATCAGCGCCGGAGGATTGCGGAAGCAATCGACGTTGGCGTGCGGCTGCCCCTCGGGCCAGATCAGCTCGTAGTGGAGAATATCGAGGGCGGGCAGGCGCTCGGTGCCAAGCCAGACCGGTGGATCGATGGCCGTGATCGCGCCGAGCATGCGATTGATGCTTGTGCCGGTATGGACCAACGGCAACACCACGATCTCGAAGCGGACGCTGCCCCGATCGGGGACGATTGCTTCGGCTTCGGCCACCACGACGGCACCTTGCACGCGCAGCGTACCGAGGTGTTCGATCAGCGTGTCGCGATCGCCCGGCTGGAACAGATCGAGGAAACTGTTGCCACGAAATTCGCGTCCGAAACTATCGCAAATCCGGGTGCCGGCGAGCCGGAATTGGGCGTTCTGGCTATTGTCGCATTCGAGAATAAAGGTTTCTGAAAGCACGGGACCAAGCTGCGCTGGCTCGATGTCAAATCGGCGGGGTGCGAAGCGGTCGCCGCGAACCTCGTTCCAATAGTTGTAAAGAATATGGCTGGAGCGCTGCTGCATCGGAACTGCTCTTAATCCCAAAAGTGGCGCCGGCAGTGGCCATGGCGCGAGTTCAGAGCGAAGTGGAGCATGTTCCGTGCCAGTGCCTGCGCGTCGGCCTGAATTGATCGACAGCACAACATGTTAAGGTTTATGAACGGGCGGTATGTGCTCAGCAGTGGGTAGACAGCGGGGGCGTTTGTTCCAATACTTGGGCGTTGTGTCGCTCGCCTGACTTCGCCAGCGATCCGACGACTTAACATCTGGCTTGAGCGACGCGACGTTGAAATAATTGCATTAGGAAAGATCATGCATCCCGCCTTGCGCCGTCAGACACTGGCCGATTTACTGCATCGCAGTGCCAAGCGGCATCCAGCTAAAACTGCGATCATCTGTGGCAATAACAGTTGGTCCTACGCTGAGTTCGACAGCGTGTGTTCTCGTCTCGCGGCTGGTTTGGCGGAACGGGGGATCGCCAAAGGCAGTCGTGTCGCCGTGCTCGCCCGTAACTCGCACGGGTTCGCCGCCCTCAGGTTCGCGCTGGCGCGGATGGGCGCGGTCATGGTGCCGATCAACTTCATGCTGAAGCCCGAGGAGGTGGCGTATATCCTGCGGCACGCGGGCGCGACCATGCTGGCGACCGACAGTGGCCTCGCCGAATTGGCGCGCGCATCCGCGGCGCTCGATACCAAGGTGACGGAATACATCTGGCTGCCGTCGGAAGACGCGACCACGCCGGCCGCAGGCATGATCCCGTTTGACGTGCTGACGGCTTCCAGTGCGCCCATGCCGGAGGTTGATCTGCACGGCCATGACCTGCTGCAGATCGTCTACACCAGCGGCACCGAATCGATGCCGAAGGGCGCTATGCTGACGCACGACGCCGTGATCTGGCAGTACGTCAGTTGCGTCGCGGATGCCGCGATCGCCGGCGACGATCTCGCGCTGCATGCGTTGCCGCTCTATCATTGTGCGCAGCTCGATGTGTTTTTAGGCCCGGCGATCTACGTCGGCAGCACCAATGTTATTACCGCCAAGCCCACGCCCGACAATCTGCTGACGTTGCTCGCGCGCTATCACATCACGTCGTTTTTCGCGCCGCCGACGGTGTGGATATCGCTGTTGCGCTCGTCACAGTTCGACACAACGGATCTCAGCCGGCTGATCAAGGGTTACTACGGCGCGTCCATCATGCCGGTGGAAGTGTTGCGCGAAATGGCGCGGCGGCTGCCGAACGTCAAATTGTGGAACCTGTATGGGCAGACAGAGATCGCGCCGCTCGCAACGATGCTGGGGCCCGAGGACCAATTGCGCAAACCGGGTTCGTGCGGTCGCGCCGTGCTCAACGTGGAGACGCGCGTCGTCAATGACGCCATGGCCGATGTGGCGCCCGGTGAGATCGGCGAAATCGTGCATCGCTCGCCGCATCTGATGCTCGGCTATTTCCACGACGACGAGCGCAGCAAGGCCGCCTTCGAGGGCGGCTGGTTCCACTCCGGCGATCTGGCCACGATAGACGACGAAGGCTACATAACCGTCGTCGATCGCAAAAAAGATATGATCAAAACGGGCGGCGAAAATGTCGCCAGCCGCGAAGTTGAAGAGATGATCTATCGCCTGCCGCAGGTGTCGGAAGTCGCGGTGATCGGCGTGCCGCACCCGCGCTGGGTGGAGGGTATCGTGGCGGTCGTCGTGGCAAAGCCGGGCGACATGCTGACGGCGGAAACTGTGATGGCCCACTGCGGGCAACATCTGGCCGGCTTCAAGGCTCCGAAAGCCGTAGTTTTTACCGATGCACTACCGAAAAACCCGAGTGGCAAACTGCTGAAGCGCGAATTGCGGCAGACCTACGTCGGTGTGTTCGAGGGTTGAGGATTTTTGCACTTTTGTTCGCGGTGTGTTCGCGACGGCGCACTTCGTCCTATTCTGTCGACAGGGCTGGTACGCTATAGGGTCGGAATGACACACGCTTCAGCAGCCGCAGACAACGCAACCGACACGTCAGAGACGTTCGGCTTCGAGAGCGTCCGTCCAGAAGAGCGTCAGGCGCGAGTCAACGGCGTGTTCGCGTCGGTGGCGGAGCGCTACGACCTGATGAACGATCTCATGTCGGGCGGCCTGCACCGATTGTGGAAGCAGGATTTTGTGTCCTGGTTGGCGCCACCCAAAAGCGATCGTCCCTATCGTCTGCTGGATGTGGCGGGCGGTACCGGCGACATCGCGTTGCGGGTTGCGGCGAGCGCTGCGGCGACTACCGTGATCGATCTGTGCGACATCAGTCCGGAAATGCTGGCGGTGGGACAACGGCGGGTGGACGCTGCCGGATTGTCGCATCGCATCACTTTGACCGAGGGCAACGCGGAGACGTTGCCCTATCCCGATAGCAGTTTCGACGCCTACACCATCGCCTTCGGCATACGCAACGTGACGCATCTCGACCGCGCACTATCGGAAGCGCATCGGGTGTTGAAGGTCGGCGGGCGCTTCCTTTGCCTGGAGTTTTCCGAGGTCACCATGCCCGTGCTCGACAAACTCTATGATTTTCATTCGTTCAACATTATCCCGGTGCTGGGACAGTGGGCGGCGGGCGATCGGGCGAGTTATCAGTATCTCGTCGAGAGCATCCGGCGGTTTCCGAAACAGGAAGCCTTCTCCGGCCTGATCCGCGCTGCCGGCTTCGATCGCGTCACCTATCGCAATTTGACCGGTGGTGTCGCGGCGATGCATTCCGCCTGGAAGCTGTGAGTGCAGCGCATTCGCGCTGGGGCGCCTTCAAGCTCCGGCATAAATTGATGAGCTCGACCCCCGCATGTCTGCACTAAAATTTCTCGGCGTTTCATTCGATCTGCTGAGTTCGCTGCTGATCGCGCTGGACCTTGCTGCCGCCGCCGTCTTCGCCGTGACTGGCGCACTCGTTGCGTCGCGCAAGCAAATGGATATCGTCGCATTCATGTGGCTCGGTGTGGTCACGGGCGTCGGCGGCGGCACGGTACGCGATCTGTTGCTGGGCGTGCCGGTATTCTGGGTGGTCGAAGCAACGCCACTCATAGTCTGTGTGTTGGCGTCGATCGCTGTGTATTTCACGGCGCATCTGATCGGGTCACGCTATCGGCTGATTCTGTGGCTTGATGCGGTCGGCTTGGCCCTCGTCACGGTCGCCGGTACTGCCAAGGGGCTCGACGCCGGCGTCGGCCCGGTCGTCGCCGTGGTCATGGGCGTCATCACGGCTACCGTCGGTGGCATCATTCGCGATTTGCTCGGTCATGAACCATCGGTCATTCTGAAACGCGAGATCTATGTCACCGCGGCGTTGATGGGTGCAGTCGTATACAGTGCTGCGTCGGGATTCGGATTGCCCAGGCTTACCGCTGCTATCTTGGGAGGGGGCAGCGCATTCACGATGCGCGGTCTGGCCATCGCGCTGCAGTGGTCGCTGCCGACCTATCGCGCGCGAGCGGGTCGGCAACCTGAAGAAATCATCTGATGCCGCGGTGAGATTTATGTTGTGTCGTGCAATTTATGGGGCAACCGCTTTACCATTCTTCGAGCGTCAATCGGTCTCGGAAATCAGTCTCAACTCAGGTAGATTATTTCAATGACAGTCTCACATCCGCAGCGTCGCCATTCCGTGCCGGTCAAAGTCGGTGGCATCGCTGTCGGTGGAGCCGCGCCGATCGTCGTCGGCGGCAACGCCCCCATCGTCGTGCAGTCGATGACCAATACCGACACCGCCGACATCGATGGGACCGTGACGCAGATCGCGCAACTGGCGCGGGCGGGATCGGAACTGGTGCGTATCACGGTGGATCGCGATGAGGCCGCCAAGGCCGTGCCGCACATTCACGAAAAGCTGCTGAAACGCGGTGTCAGCGTGCCGATCGTCGGCGACTTCCACTACAACGGCCACACCTTGCTGGCTGACAATCCGGCCTGCGCCAAGGCGCTCGCCAAGTATCGCATCAATCCCGGCAATGTCGGCTTCAAGGCGAAGAAAGACCGGCAGTTTGGCGCTATCATCGAGCAGGCGTTGAAATACGAGAAGCCCGTGCGCATCGGCGTCAACTGGGGTTCGCTCGACCAGGAGCTGCTGACACACCTGATGGATGAGAACGCCACGCAGGCGGCGCCGAAAACCGCCCGCGCGGTGATGCACGAAGCGATCGTGCAGTCGGCGCTACTGTCGGCTGTCCATGCCGAGAGCCTTGGGCTGGGTGCCGACCGCATCATCATTTCGGCCAAGGTGTCGGCGGTGCAGGATTTGATCGCTGTCTACACATTGCTGGCCGCGCGCTGTACCTACGCGCTACATCTGGGTCTCACCGAAGCTGGCATGGGCTCGAAGGGTATCGTCGCGTCGACGGCGGGCATGGGCATCCTGCTGCAATCCGGCATCGGCGACACCATTCGCGTATCGCTGACGCCGGAGCCGGGTGGCGACCGCACGACGGAAGTGAAGGTGGCACAGGAGATACTGCAAACCATGGGCCTGCGAGCGTTCATGCCGATCGTGGCGGCGTGTCCGGGATGCGGGCGGACGACGTCGACGGTGTTCCAGGAATTGGCGCGCGACGTGCAGTTCATGATCCGGGACCGCATGCCGGAGTGGAAGCAAAGCTATCCCGGCGTGGAGGCGCTGACGTTTGCCGTCATGGGCTGCATCGTCAACGGTCCCGGCGAGAGCAAGCACGCCGACATCGGCATTTCACTGCCAGGCACCGGCGAGCAACCGGCGGCGCCGGTGTTCATTGATGGCAAAAAGGCCATGACCCTGCGCGGCGCCAACATCGCCGCCGAGTTCAAGGATATTGTTGAGGGCTACATTGCCAAGCGGTTCGGCGGCGACACGGCGAAGGCGCAGACGGAACTTATCCGGTAACCGCTGCATCTGTTGCTGCAAGGCAACGCGGCGCTTGGAATTGATATTTGGCCGCTCGGCAAGTGGCTGCACTTAACTATCCTCCAACCTCGCTTGAGCCGTGTCGATCCTCCGGCATGGCCTTTGCTATTGTGGACGTGGGTCCGCTTCGGCGGGCCTGTAAGTTTCGTTGCGTAGGGTCGTTGTTGCGTAGGGGATGTGCATGCTGACGCGTCGTGCGGCTTTGGTCCAAGGATTGGCCGGTGGATTGGCTCTGACGGTTGCCGGTCGTGCGAAGCCTGCCAGCGCGATGGCTGCGCAACCGGGAACACCGGTGGCCTTCAAGGTGCCGGCCAACGCCACCGACTGTCACACACACATCCATATGGACCCGGCGAAGTTTCCCTGGTTTGAAGGGCGCACCTACACGCCTGAGCTGGCGACGCCACGCGAAATGGCCGCCGTGCACGAGCGACTCCGTCTCAAGCGTGTCGTGATCGTGACGCCGAGCGTTTATGGCCCGGACAATTCCGCCACGCTGGCCGGCATGAAGGCACGCGGCCGCAATGCACGCGGCGTTGCAGTGATCGATAACCGCACGGCGCCGTGCGAACTAGAAGGGATGCAGGACGCGGGGATTGTCGGCATCCGGCTCAATCTCAATACCGGCGGTAATAACAATGATCCGGCGATTGGGCGCGCGCGTTTCGAGGCGGCAGTCAAGCGCGTGCGACCACTCGGATGGCACATCCAAATCTATACCAATCTCGCAACCATCTCGAACCTCAAGGATCTCGTGCTGGCGTCGCCGGTGCCGGTCGTGTTAGACCATTTCGGGGGCGCGCGCGCCGAGCTTGGCGTTGACCAACCAGGTTTTGCCGATCTGCTGCAACTCGTGCGTTCCGGCAAGGCTTATGTCAAAATATCCGGTGCCTATCGTTCGTCGTCGAACGCGCCGACTTACGCCGACATCGCGCCGTTGGCGAAAGCCCTGATCGCGGCCAACGACGAACGCATCGTGTGGGGCACGGACTGGCCGCATCCGAATTCCGCGCCGCCTAAAGAGCGCCCCGTTTCCGAAGTGACGCCGCTGTTTCAGCTGGACGACGGTCTGCTGATGAACCAGCTGGCGGTGTGGGCGCCGAATTCCGAGACACGCGCTAAGATCCTCGTCGAAAATCCCGAGGATCTCTACAAGTTCTGAACGTTGCACGGCACCGAGGAAACTGAGTAAACCGTTCCGGTGCTTCCGTTTTGTCGCCATACTCTTGTCGGAGATAGTGCAGGCTTGAGGACGGGGCGGGGGCTTGCCGTCTGCTTGTTCGGTCGAATTTGCGTCGGTGGGCTCGTGCCCGTTTCCCCGTGCAGATGACGTCACTGCAGTGTTTTCAGATGGTTACGGCATGTATCACCGTGTTGGCCTGCTTGGTGTTCTCTGCGCTACCGGTGCTGCGTTCGCGGAGCCGGCGCCGATCACTGGCAAAAGCATCAGTGAAACATTTACCGGCGCGTCAATCATTCTCGATACGCCGCTCGGCACCAAGCTGCCGGTCAAGTACGGCGCGAATGGCTTGATCTCCGGCGAGGCTGGGGGAATGGCATTTTTTCTCGGCTCGGCGACCGATCGCGGGCGCTGGTGGGTGGCGGACGACAAGCTGTGTCACAAGTGGTTCAAGTGGTTTGATGCTGAGGTACAATGCCTTCGCCTCAGACGTGATGGCGAGCGATTGTTCTGGAGCCGCGACGACGGCAAGACTGGCACTGCAACGCTGATCGCTGCTGCTCCGATCGAACCGGCGCCCTACGCACTGGGCAGTCCACCGTCGCGGCAAGTCGCTGCATTGCCCGTGGAACCGCCCTTGGAAATTGCTCGTGTTGATGCGAGTGGGGTGGATGTACCGGTCGTGGTCTCACCCAAGGTGACCGCGCCGCCAACGCCGAAGCCGCAAGCAGTCACGCCAAAACAAGCCCCGGTCGCCAAGCCTGATCCGAAGCTCAATGCACAAGTGCTCGCAGCGGCAAAGCCTGCCGGGCCGCCACCTGCCAGGATCGCACTTGCGGCGGTCGTGCCCGGCACCAAGTCGGCAGTGGAGCCGAAACGGACTGCGCCCGAAATCAAACCGTCGGAGCAGCCGATTGCCGCACAGGCACCGTTGCAGCCGCCACCGGGCCGCAATGTCTCCTTCATGGTCGCCGGCGTGCACCCTGACGACGTGCTGCATATGCGCCAAGGGCCTTCGGCGGAGACGCCTGCAGTGGGTGCGCTCGCGCCGCGCAGTCAGGGCGTGCTGCTGACCGGCCGCTGCCAGCAAGATTGGTGTCCTGTAACCCATCGCGGCATCACCGGTTGGGTCAACGTCAATTATCTCGTCGAGGAAGAACGCGGCGGATAACGGTCGACTATATCTCGGCCGCCGCCATCACGCGTCGAAGCCTTCAAAAATTGGCGCATCCGCGTGGAGTGCCGCAATCTTCCGATCAGTTGCTGTGCGCACCGTCCATGTGAACAGCGGCAAGCCCTGCACCTCGCGCACGTAGCGCGTCACCGGCGTCGGCAGCGCCTTGACTTGATAAGCGTAGAACGATGGTTGCGCCTTTCGCGATTCGAGCAAATGTGTCAGCCGCTCGGCCCGCTTGGCACCCAGTTTCTCCATGTCCCAACCCGCCCCCTCGTACACCCCCGACACGATGCCGCGCGGAATTTTCGGCGCTAGCTCGGCGATCACAGCCATGACATCCGGGTCAAACGACATCAGCGCCAGCGGGCCTTTGTAGCGCTTGGCCTGCTTGACGATCTGGCCGAGGAAATCGGCGCGCGGTGGGTTCCACTCGCTTTTAATTTCGACGAGTAGCGGCCCGCGGCCATCGGCCAGATCGAGAAAATCGGCGAAC
This sequence comes from Hyphomicrobiaceae bacterium, assembly GCA_025351355.1. GTDB lineage: Bacteria > Pseudomonadota > Alphaproteobacteria > Rhizobiales > Hyphomicrobiaceae > JABFRJ01. Next base: position 55,115 of record JANXWC010000148.1, on the reverse strand, counting down.
GACAAGATGCGTTCGGTGCGGTCGCGATAAGCTAGAGTTGCAAGTTCGGCGGGTGTGCGGCGGTCGATGCGCCCCTTCGCCTCGATCAGACGCTCCAACGTGAAATCGTGAAACACCATCGGCGTCCCGTCTGACGCGGGCTGCAGATCGCATTCCACGCCGTAGCCCCTCGCGAGACCAGCGGCAAATGCGGGGGCTGTGTTTTCCACGTTCGCCGTTTTGCCGCCGTGCAGGCCGCGATGGGCAATGGGGCGAACGAAAGTTGCACGATCGAAAGTCATCAAAAATCCAAGGGAATTGCGGGGTGCAGTCCATGCAGCGAACCCGCGCCGTACCTTCGACGCGGGTTTTATACCGACGGTCAAAAAGAATGACCGTCGGTATCAGGTTCTTTGTTTGCGCGCCCCACCAACCCCGCGCGCGCATACCGTCGGTCAAGAATAATGACCGCTGGTATTACATCTGGAATCTGTGCAATTAGCGATGGTCGATGTTACTTGACTGAGGAAAATGTCGTCGGCATCAGCAGCTGGCTTTCGATGTTGGAGACGATCGCGCCCTCGGCTTCTGTCGCCGCACGCTTGGCAATCCAATCGGGATCGGTCTGGAACGCCGTCCACTTCTTCTCGCGCTCAGCCAGGCTTTCCCAAGCGACCATGTACGTCAGCCGATAGCTTGAGGGACCAATCAACGTTGTCCAGAACCCAGCCTGCTTGATGCCGTGTTTCTGCCAGAGCGGCAGTGTGATCGTTTCAAATCGTTTCAGCAGCGCAGGTAACCGATTGGGGCAGCAATCGTAGAGGCGGAGTTCGTAGATCATGATGCAGTCTCAGCTCCAATAGGGATGATCGGATGCGGCATGATCGCAGCGTACGCGCCCTAGTCAATTGCAAAACGCCCTGCGCAGAGCTGGCCTTCACTGCAGATTGAAGACGCGGTTGGGATGAAACTCACCCTTTTCGATGGCACCGAGGGCGATCAGGTGACCCTTGCAGATGGCATACGCCTCGCCGGCCATGACTGGTGCATCGCGACCACGGATCAGCACGGATTGGCCGCGGTGCAGGCGCGCGGCATCGTCCGAGCTGACCGGCAAGCCGATGATGGCGTCGAGGGCTGATTCAATCGGCAGCAGGTGGCTCATCACGGCTGTGGGATCTTCGTGTTCGGCATCGGCGCGCAAGCGATCGAGTGACACAGCAACCGCCTCGTCAAATCCCGCGACCCGCGTCCGCCGGAGTTCGACGACGTGACCGTAACAACCGAGCGCCCGGCCCATGTCGCGAGCGATGGAACGTACGTACGTGCCGCGTCCGCATTCGGCAACGAACACTGTGGTGTCCGCGTCGGGCATGGCATCGATCCAAAGCTTATCAATTGTCACCGGTCGCGCTTGTAGATCGACCGTCTCGCCGTCGCGCGCCAGATCGTAGGCGCGCGCACCGTCTACCTTGATCGCTGAAAACTGCGGCGGCACCTGCATGATTTCGCCGGTGAACGACGGCAGCAAGGCTTCGATCGCCGAGCGCTGCGGCCGCATTTCGCTGCTTGCAGCAATCGCACCCTCGGTATCGTCGGTGGTGGTTTCCACGCCCCAGCGAACGGCAAAGCGATAGACCTTCTCGCCATCGACGGCGAACGGCACCGTCTTGGTGGCTTCACCGAGCGCGATGGGCAGAATGCCGGTCGCCAGCGGGTCGAGCGTGCCGGCATGGCCCGCCTTCTGCGCGTTGTAAGCGCGGCGCACGGCCCCCACCGCCTGCGTCGAGGTCATGCCGATGGGCTTGTCCAGTATCAGCCAACCGTTGACCGCATTTCCTTTTTTACGACGCATGTTTTGTATGACTTGCACGGTGTCTACATGATCAAGCCGCACCGATGCTTCATTGTTCGTCATGGCCGCGCAGGCGGCCATCCAAGCAAGTCTATCGTGAGCACATATCCTCGTGCATCACATTCAAACAATTGCAAAACACGAAGCTGGCGGTGTTGGCATGTAGTTGGGTTGCTTTGGTGGCCGCCTGCGCGGCCATGACGAGAGAAAATGCAAATCTGGCTGAGTGATGCCGAACCGGTTAGCCCTTGTCCAAGTCCTGGCGGACTTTCGGGCTGTCGAGCAAGCGGTCGATGCGGGTTGCTTCCTCGAAGGTCTCGTCCTCGCGGAAGCGGATATCCGGTGCGAATTTGAGATTGACGGTGTGCGCAATCTCGCCGCGAATGAAACGCTTGTTGCGCTCCAGCGCCGCCAGCACCGGCTTGATCTCGTTGCCGCCCAGCGGCATCACGTAGGCCGTAGCAAGCTTCAGATCCGGCGACATCCGCACTTCCGGAATGGTGATGACGTGACTTTGCAGCACATCGTCATGGATGTCGCCGCGCGACAGCATGTCGGCGAGCTTGTGTCGCACAAGTTCACCCACGCGCAACATCCGCTGCGACGGGCGCTTGGCTTCGCCGACCTCGGAAGCTTTGACGCCGCGCTTTGGCTTATGGCGCTTATCTTGGTCGCGGTCTTGACGGTCTTGCGGCATCTCGTTCCTGCCGCCGGGATCGAACCGGCGCGCAGCCTTCTGTGTTGAGCGGTGCCGAGCCATAGGCAGGTTGGCGCAGCCTGTCCAGCTTGATTGCGATCCAGCGTCACTGACAGCTCAGCGCGCCGGTTGCAGCGGCGTGTGGCGGTAGAGTTGGCCGAGGGTGCCGATATCACCAATATCGGGGATGACGACGGCGTCTGTCGGAGCATCGAGGGTGCGTGTGTTCCAGCCTGCGCCAGCGCGTACGATCAACTCGGCGAAAATACGATCTTGGTGGACGAACAGGATGCCGTGGCAGTGCTCGTGCGACTGGTAGTAGTTGCGCTTGAGTTCCAGCACCCAAGTTTTGTCGTTCGGCGAGAGCACTTCGGCCACGAAATAAAAGCGCTCGGCATAGATTTGGCCGAGCTTGAAATCGGTGTCGATGACGGTGATGTCAGGCTCCGGACAATAGCGGTCATCATTTGGCAGTAGGACTCCAATCTCGCGATCGGATTGCCACTCTGGCCGAACGCGAGCGAGTTGTGAGGTCAATAGGATATCGATGTTCTTGCAGATGCGCTGATGCATCAGCGCAGGCGGCTGCATCATGGTCATCATCCCATTGATCAGTTCCCACTTTTCCTCCTTCGGGCGCTCCTCCCGGAAGGCGTGGAACTGTTCGAGGGTCGCACGCAGTGCACTTTTGGCTTCACCCAACGTTGCCTCCTTCAGGTCGTTCGCATAGCAGCCGCCTCGGCATGCACATGAACGAATTTGGTGAAATTCTCGGCCGCGGAAACTGTCTCGAAAGCACGTTTCGGAACAATGATCGCGGTCGTGTTGCGCAACCGGAGAAAAATGTGCTCGCGACCCGTCTCCACGGCCGTCACCGCAGCCCAAGGGATGTCGCTGCGACCGACCGCTCCTGTCACTTCGACGCCCGTCGCGTCGACAGACAGCTGAGTTTCCAATTCGCCCATCTTTTGCATTGCGAATGCTTTTCGGATGCGCCATTGGCCAAGCCATCGCACCCACAGGGGTGCTGAAAGCAAGAGAATTGCCATCACGCCCAGTCCCCAATCATCACTCCCGAATGATTGGTACAAAAACCACGACCCGACGACCAGCGGGCCCACTCTTCCGGCGAGATTTATTGCTCGCTGCTGACGCCATGCGTGGTGCGAAAGCTCAACGTAGTCGGCAAGTGCCAGTTGGTACTTCGCTCTGAAAATTGCCTCGGCCATAGGTCAAACTATTTCTTTTACAGCGTCCGCTGGATGATCTCGACGTTGAAGCACTCGATTTCGTCGCCGACGCGGATGTCCTGATACTTCTCGAAGGCCATACCGCACTCCTGACCGGCCGGCACGTCGCGCACTTCGTCCTTGAAGCGCTTGAGCACCGATAGCGTGCCTTCGTGGATGACGACCTTGTCGCGCAGCAGGCGCACCTTGGCGCCACGTTCGACTTTGCCTGACGTGACGAGGCAACCGGCGACCTTGCCGACCTTGGACACATCGAAAACCTGCTTGATCGACGCATAGCCGAGGAAGTTTTCCTTCTTGGTCGGCGCGAGCAGGCCGGACATTGCGCCTTTCACGTCATCGCACAGATCGTAGATGATATTGTAGTAGCGGATTTCGATGCCCTGCTGGTCGGCCGCCTGCTTGGCCTGCGAGTTGGCGCGCACGTTGAAGCCGATGATGATCGCCTTCGAAGCACTGGCGAGTGCGACGTCGGATTCGGTGATCTGGCCGACGCCGGAGTGGACGATGCGGGCAGACACTTCCTCGTTGCCGATCTTGCCGAGCGCGCCGCCGATGGCTTCGACTGAGCCCTGCACGTCGCCCTTGATGACGAGCGGGAATTCCTTCTTCCCGGTGTCCTTGAGCTGCAGCATCATCTGTTCGAGGGTGCGGCCGGTGCCGGCCGAGCCCAGCGTCTCGCGACGCTTGCGGATGCGATAGTCGGTGATTTCGCGGGCGCGCTGTTCGTTCTCGACGACGGCGAACTGATCGCCGGCCTCGGGCGCACTGTCGAAACCGAGAATTTCCACCGGCACGGACGGGCCAGCGTCGAGCACGGGCTTGCCTTGATCGTCGAGCAGCGCGCGAACGCGGCCCCACGCTTCACCAGCAACGACGATATCGCCAACATCAAGCGTGCCGCGTTGCACCAGCACAGTACCGACCGGACCACGGCCGCGTTCCAGCTTGGCTTCGATGACGTAACCTTCCGCCGAGCGGTCGGGATTGGCCTTCAACTGCAACAATTCCGCTTGCAGCGAGATAGCCTCGAGCAACGTGTCGAGGCCGGTACGTTTCGTGGCAGAAACCGGCACGTCGAGCACTTCGCCCGACATACTTTCAACCACGACGCCGTGTTGCAGCAGTTCGGTGCGGACACGGTTCGGATCTGATTGAGGTTTGTCCATCTTGTTGATGGCGACGATCATCGGCACGCCTGCAGCTTTGGCGTGATTGATGGCCTCAATCGTCTGTGGCATGACGCCGTCGTCGGCGGCCACTACGAGGATGACGATATCGGTGACCTTGGCGCCGCGGGCGCGCATGGCGGTAAAGGCTTCATGGCCTGGCGTATCGATGAAAGTGACGAGATCACCATTCGGCGTTCGGACCTGATAGGCGCCGATGTGTTGGGTGATGCCGCCGGCCTCACCAGATACGACGTTGGTCGAACGGATGGCGTCGAGCAGCGAAGTCTTGCCGTGATCGACGTGGCCCATGATAGTGACGACGGGCGCACGCGGCTCGAGATGATCTTCTCCGTCCTTGTCGGCGATGAAGCCTTCTTCGACGTCAGATTCTGAGACGCGCTTCGGTGTGTGGCCGAATTCGGTTACGATAAGTTCGGCCGTATCGGCGTCGATGATGTCGTTGATCTTGTGCATCACGCCCTGCTTCATCAGCAGTTTGATGATGTCGACCGCGCGTTCGGTCATGCGATTGGACAAATCCTGGATGGTTATCGCTTCCGGGATGATCACTTCGCGCATGACTTTGTCGCGTGCCTGCGGCGCGCCCATGGCCTTGAGCTTTTCGCGCTCGCGCTTGCGGCGCAGCGAGGCCATCGAGCGTTCGCGTTCCTGCTCGTTGAAGGCGTTGTTGATCGTGAGGCGAACACGCTCTTTCTTCTCGTCGGGCGCCTTGACGGGCGCCTTGACCATGATCTTGATGCCGCCCTTCTTGACCATGCGAACGTCGTCGTCTTCGACTTCGTTCGTGCGTGCGCCAGGGCGCCGTGCAGCGGCGGCGTCGGCGGTGCGTTTGATCGCTTCTGCGGCCGCTCCAGGCTTAGCGGTCTTTGCGGCAACTGGCGCCGTCAAAGTAGCTAATTTTGAAGACGTCGCGGCGTTTGGTGTGGCGGCTGGAGTCGTGGATTTCACGACCGAGGGCGCGGCCGGAGATGTGCCATTGGCCGTCGCGTTGGCAACCGCTGGAGTGGCTGCCGCTGCGGCTGCTGAGGCAGTCAGCGCATCGTCGGTTGTGGTGCTTGTCGGCTTGGTAGTAGCGCCGGCATCGTCTCCCGCTGCCTGCTGTGCCGGCGTGCGACCGGTCTGTTCCGACCTCATTGCCGCAACTTCCGCGTCGGCCAAGCGCCGGCGTTCCTCGGCTTCGGCACTGGCTTTCGCCTCTACCTCTTCGCGCTCCTTGGCGGCCTCAAGAGCCTTCAGGCGCTTGTCCATCTCGCTATTGGACAATCCGCCGAGTTTCGCGGTCGTCGGCGTCGATGCCGCCTGCCCACTCGCTTCATCGGGGCTGCCAGGCTTCGCCAGCTTGCGGGTTTTCTTGACCTCGACCTGCACGGACTTGGAACGGCCTTGGCCAAACGTTTGACGTACCGCGCCTTGCTCGACGGTGCGCGTCAACGTCAGCGTCTTGCGTGCACCGGCTGGCGGCGCGCCCGCTGGCGCTGGTGGCGCTGCGCGCAACATCTTCTCGCCGGTTTCCTTCGTATCGCTCATGCGTGATCCGTACCTGCCTGATCCGATTTCTTCTTGTCCGCGCCGGAGTTTCCGACGCCTAATTCGTAATTCAGTCCATCACCAGCCGGTTTGGCCGGCCTAATCTGCTGAATCTGGCTGCGCGACGACATCCAATGATCCGGTATTGCTTCCGTCGACTTCGTCGCTGTCAGGATGCATGCGATAAATCCGGAGGCGTTGGCAGCAGGTAACGACCCGCCGGCTCAAGCCACCACCTGCAAGCGCAGCATGTACCACATTTGACCCGCCGATGGCCAAACTCAATTCGGCAATTGTAAAATCCTGTATAACCGGCGCCGCTCGGTTCTTGGCGCCCTGAACGGCCTTGAATTTGCGCGCCAACTTTCCCGCGCCATCGACGCTGGCATCATTTGCGGCAATCAAGGCGATCGCTTCACCTTGCCCCAAAGCGTTATCCACCTTGGAAAACCCCGTTGTCACGAGGCCGGCCTTGTTCGCCAAACTCAAGACTTGTCGCGCTTCTGCGGCCAGTAATTTTTCAACCTGGTCGACTAGTTCTTTATCGGCTTTGACAGGTTTCTTCAAGTTTTTGGCGAAAAGTCCGCGTTTTGCGGCTGTCGCCACCGCTTCACGCGTCGCCGTCACCCACACGCCCCGGCCTGGCAACCTTCTCGCCAGATCCGGAACAATGATACCATCAGGGTCGGCAACAAAGCGGATCAATTTGGCCGGCGGCAATTCCTGACGCGTAACGATGCACAGCCTTACGCGATCGGGATCCTGTTTGATAACACGTGGCGGGCGAGCTGCACTTTGTTGACACGCCTCTCCCGTCTCAGAAACCGCATTGGCGGCCTCTGCAACGGGGGCGTCGTGCCCTGCTCGTGTTGCATCCGTCACGTGTCTGGTTTGTCCCGATCATCACGTCAAGCGTTGCTGGCGGCGGCAGCAGCAGCCGCCGCTTCGGCGGCCGCCTTGGCCTCCGTTGCGGCAACGGCATCTGCCTTCATTTTTTCGAGATCTTCGGCAGTGATCCAGCCGGCGATAACGCGCGCCTGCATGATCATTTCCTCAGCCTCCTGCCGGCTTATTTCAAATCCGGCCAGAAAACCCTTGTGGCGGACGGCCGGTGTGTCCTTATCCTTCTTCGGCTCAGTCCAACCGATCAGATCGTCGGTAGCGCAGTCGGCGAAATCCTCGACGGTTTTGACGCCGTTTTCGCCCAACGCCACCATCACAGTGGTCGTGATACCCGGCACTTTGGCCAGATCGTCGGATACACCGAGACTTTTTCGCTTATCGTCGCGCTCGGTTTCGATGCGCTCCAGATAATCTTTGGCACGCGATTGCAGTTCGGCTGCAAATTCGTCGTTGAAGCCTTCGATGCGGGCGACCTCACCAGCGTCGACGAAGGCAACTTCCTCGATCGTTTCGAAACCCTCGGTAGCAAGCAATTGGGCAATGTACTCGTCGACGTCAAGGGCTTCCATGAACAAGCCGGAGCGTGCCGCGAATTCCTTCTGGCGGCGTTCGCTCTCTTCCTGCTCGGTCAGGATGTCGATATCCCAACCCGTCAGCTGTGACGCCAGCCGCACGTTCTGGCCGCGACGACCAATGGCGAGTGACAGCTGCGATTCCGGCACCACCACTTCGATGCGGTTGGTATCCTCGTCGAGGACGACCTTGCTGACTTCTGCCGGCGCCAGCGCATTGACAATGAACTCGGCAGCATCCGGCTTCCACTGGATGATGTCGACCTTTTCGCCCTGCAATTCGGCAACCACAGCCTGCACGCGCTGGCCGCGCATGCCGACGCAGGCGCCGACGGGGTCGATCGAAGAGTCTTTTGAAATGACCGCGATCTTCGCTCGACTGCCCGGATCACGCGCCACCGATTTGATTTGCACGATGCCGTCGTAGATTTCGGGAACTTCCTGCGCGAACAGTTTGGCCATGAACTCCGGCTTTGCGCGCGAAAGAAAAATTTGCGGTCCTCGCTGAGTGCGATCGACGGCGTAAATGTAGGCCCGCACGCGGTCGCCCAGCCGCACGTTCTCGCGCGGGATCATTTCATCGCGGCGGATGATGCCTTCACCGCGGCCTAAATCGACGATGACGTTGCCGTATTCGGCGCGTTTCACCGTGCCGTTGGCGATCTCGCCGACGCGATCCTTGTATTCGACGTACTGGCGGTCGCGTTCGGCCTCGCGCACCTTCTGAACGATTACTTGTTTCGCGTTCTGTGCCGCGACCCGGCCAAAGTCCAGCGGTGGCAGCGTTTCGACGATCATGTCGCCGATTTTGGCCTCGCTCTTGCGTTTTTGCGCATCGGCGAGATTGACCTCTGTGCTATCGTTCTCGACTGTCTCGACAACGGTGAGAACTCGGCTGAGTTTTGTTTCGCCGGTCTTAGTATCGATCGTGCAGCGGATATCGTTCTCCGCGCCATACCGTGATTTTGCAGCTTTCTGGATCGCGTCTTCCATGGCCTGAATGACGATCTTGCGGTCGATCGACTTCTCGCGCGCCACTGCCTCGGCGATCTGCAGCAGTTCGAGACGATTGTAGGCGATTGCGGCCTGGGCCATGCGTCGAAGTCTCCAGTCGATAAATGGTCGCCGATTGGTCCTGAATGGCCAGTGTGTCAACCGGTAGGTGAGTTACGGCCAGATTTCATTCCGGTCAAATTTGCATTGAGCGGATGTCTTAGCCTGGTGTTCTTAGCCTAATGTTCAATTTCCGTATCGTCCAATCCGTCCGTATCAAGCGATCCATCCATGGGGCCATCGGACGCTCCGCGAGCCTCACGCACTTTTTTCGCCCGACGCAAGGATTCACGGATCAGTTCGTCTGTCATGACCAACCGGGCATCCTTGATCAAACCAATCGGGAAACCCACGGTTTCGCGAGCCGGTTTGCGGCTATCGTCCACGATTTCGATGTCTATTCGAACCTCGCCGTCCTCAAATCCGTCGATCAGGCCGCGAAAACGCTTTCGCCCGGATACCGGTTCGTTCAACTCAATTTTGGCTTCGTAGCCCGCCCAGTCCGCAAAGTCACTCGCGCGGACCATCGGTCGATCAATTCCGGGCGACGAAATCTCCAGGCGATATGCATCTGAGATGGGGTCCATGACGTCCAAAATGGGCGACACCTGTTTTGAGACGCGCTCGCAATCGTTAGCACTCATGGTGCCGTCGGGGCGCTCAGCCATGATTTGCAAGGTCTGTCCCTCGCGACCGGAAACCGTCACCCGCACCAGCCGGTAGCCAAGATCTGCCAACACAGGACCAACGGTTGCGGCAACTTCAGCTGCCACGCCGAATTCACGAAGGAAACGGTCGTCCTCGTAGGGAGACGGTGCAGCGGGCAGGGGATGGTTAGGTACGGTCGGCATCATGCCTGTCGTCGATCATCGCGAAAAGAAGGAGCCAAATCATGCGGCGCTCGTTGATCGCGCCAGCCCCGGCTCGGTTCCGACTGAGTCGGCCCCAAAACAAAAAGAGCGGATCCGAAGGATCCACTCCCAGAGTTGAGATGATCATGAGCAATTTCAATGTAGATGCCAAACTTGCGCTTTGCAAGTCCAAAATACACTCTTTCGTGATCGGACTGCAAAATTCGCCGTCGTGCATAATAGCTATGCATACCCGCCGGTGGCGCTTACGTCCGGATGCAATCAGCCAATTTTTCCAACTCAACGTTTGCGCCGCAGATAAGAATACCCAATCGCTCACCATCGATTGGTTTGTAGGCGCCTGATTGGAAGGCAGCAAAAGCCGCTGCGCCGCCCGGTTCAGCCGCAATTCGCAGATCGCTCCACAGCGTTCGTTGGGCCGCCAAGATCGCGGCGTCGCTGACGAGCACGACCTTATCGACGGCCCGGTCGGCGATATCATAGACGAGCTGCCCAACCTGCTTGGCGCCTAGGCTATCAGCGGCGACCGAGTTGACGTCTACGGGGACGGGTTTGCCGGCGCGCAATGCTGCATGGAGTGCTCGTGAGCCTTCTGGCTCTACGCCGATGACTTTGACGCTGCCGCGCCACCAGGCGGCCATGCCGGCGATCAAACCGCCTCCGCCAACGGCCACCAATACCGTATCCAAACCAGCATCGCTTTGCGCGTCCCATTCCAGCGCCAGCGTACCTTGCCCAGAGATTGTTTCGGCACTGTCGAAGGCATGCACAGACAGGGCTCCGCTATCGGCAATGAATGTATTGCAGGCGGCAAGGGCATCATCGTAGCGCGCTCCACCGATGCGAAGTTCGGCCCCTGCCGCGCGTATCGCCGCAATTTTAGCCGGCGATGCGATCTCAGGTACGAAGATCGTGGCGCGCGTACCATGCGCCTTGGCTGCCAAGGCGACGGCAATACCGTGATTGCCACCCGACGCCGCTGCCACTCCGGCCTTCGGCGCTGGCTTGGCGAGTAGATTGTAGTGCGCCCCACGCGGCTTGAACGAGCCGCCATGCTGGAGGTATTCGAGCTTCAGACTGATAGCATTGGCGTAGTTCAGGACCGGGGTACGGCGGATGAAAGGGCGTATCAGGCTTTCCGCACGTTCAATATTTGCTGGGCTGACTAATTTCATGGCCTGACCATTGGAGATTGAGTAGGCAGCTTACTATCAAATCCGTTCGAACTGCAGATAGCAACTGTTCCGCCCTTCTCGTACGGCTTTGGCTTCGTAGCGGGTCTGCGGCCAGTCCAAGGGGCGTTTGCGCCAGTCATTGGCGGTTTCGGCCTGCCAGTGGAGTCGGGTTTCATGTTGAGCCGCCATCAGCATCGTGCGGGCATAGTCGCCGATATCGGTGCCCAAGCGCAATTGACCACCGAGACGCAGGACGCGAGCCAGAGCCGCCAACAAAGTGGGGTTCACGAGGCGGCGCTTCAGATGTTTTCGTTTCGGCCACGGGTCGGGAAACAAAACAAACGCACGCGTGATGGAGCCTTCCGGCAGCCAGCGCAGCACGTCGCGCGCATCATCGGCATGAACACGAATGTTGGCGATGGCGCGTGTATCGATAGCGTCGAGTACTTTGATGACACCATCGCGGAATGGCTCGCAACCGATATGGCCAACGTGGGGATTGTGCAGGGCTTGCCAGATCAGATGCTCGCCGCCGCCGAAGCCGATCTCGAGCCAGATCTCGGAAACGGAACTAGTGAAAAGCGCGGCTGTCCCGGCGGGCGTGGCACTTTTCAAATCGATGGCGACGCGCGGCAGCACGGTCGCCCACAATTTGGCCTGGCGGGCACTCATGGGCCGACCATGGCGCCGGCCGAACGATCTCAGCTCTTCGGTATCTGATTGTTCGTCGTCGCCGTCGTCATTCATGATTGTGTCGCAGCGTTCTCACGTTCCAAAAGGACAAACGGCCGCCCGATGGGGCGGCCGCCTGCAGTGCCAGTCGTCGGCCGACGTTCAACCGATCGCCTTCTTGATCCTGTCGGCGAGATCGGTTTTTTCCCACGAGAACCCACCATCGGCATCCGGCTGGCGGCCAAAATGGCCGTAGGCGGCTGTGCGTTTGTAGATGGGGCGGTTGAGCTGCAGCACTCGCCGGATGTTGGTCGGACGCAGCGGGAACAGTTCAGCCAGCACTTTTTCGAGCTCGGCGTCGAGTTCGGCGCCATCCTTGCTGGTGCCTTGCGTATCGACCAGCAACGACATCGGCTCGGGACGGCCGATGGCGTAGGCGACCTGGATCATGCAGCGCTCGGCAAGGCCGGCCGCGACCACGTTCTTGGCCAGATAGCGGGCGGCATAGGCAGCCGAACGGTCGACCTTGGTCGGATCTTTGCCGGAGAACGCGCCGCCACCGTGGGGAGCATAGCCGCCATAGGTGTCGACGATGATCTTGCGACCGGTGAGGCCGCAATCGCCATCAGGACCGCCGACGACGAAATTGCCGGTCGGGTTGACAAGGAAGTCGCTGCCGCTTTTTGGCATCCACCCTTTCGGCAGGCACGAAGTCACGGCATCGCCGATCAGGTCGCGCACCATTTCCGGCGTGTAATCGCGACCTTTGCCGTTGGATCCCTTGTGCTGCGTCGACACAACGACCTTGTCGCACCCGACCGCGCGGCCATCTTCATAGCGGATGGTGACCTGGCTCTTGGCGTCCGGCAGCAAGTCGCCGAGCTTGCCCGAACGGCGGGCTTCCGAAAGTACTTTCAAGATCTTGTGCGAGAAATAGATCGGGGCGGGCATGAACGAGCCCTTCTCGTACACTTCGCTTTCGGTGCATGCGAAGCCAAACATCATGCCCTGGTCGCCGGCGCCCTCTTCGCCCTGCTTGGCGTCGACGCCAGCGGCAATGTCGGCGGATTGGCCATGCAGCAAAACTTCGACGTCGGCGCCATTGAAGGAAAAGCCGACCTGATCGTAACCGATTTCCTTGATCACGCCGCGCGCGATTTCTGTCATCAGCTCGCGGTTGACGACCCACTCATTCTGGCCGACAAATTGGTGGCTCGCATACTTCATGAACAACGGCGCTTGGCCACGGCCTTCACCGGCGATAACGACTTTGTTCGTGGTGACCAGCGTCTCGCAGCCAAGGCGGGTATTGACTGCGCTGTTGTCGGAAATGCCGAGTTTGGCGTCGTTGGCCAAAAACGCGTCGAGGATCGCGTCCGAGATCTGATCGGCAACCTTATCGGGATGGCCTTCGGAGACGGACTCACTGGTAAAAAGGTTAGACTTGCGCGCCACAGGCATCCTCGCGATCGTTGAGACGGAATTCGCGCGGTTCTTGGCAAGGAATGCTTAGGCGGTCAAGCCAGCGTGTTCAGCGTCGAGACGAACAAACAGAGGGATTTTCACAGCAATCGTCATTCTTCGCCGCATTCGCGTTAAGCCGACAGGTGTGTCTTGTCAGCAACCACTCGTGTTAACCGAGCTTGAGTTCTTTGTCGTCGCCGGCCAGCGAGCGTACGAGATCGACGATGGCGCGCCGCACTTTGATATCTTGGATGCGGACAAATGCCTTGTTCAATTCCAAGCCGTCACGCGTGTTCAGAAATTCGACGATGTAACTTTCACCGCCACGGTCAGCGAAACCTGCGCCATGCTCACCTGAGGCCTGTTTCAAAGATCCCGGCGCGTCCTCGTAGAAGAATTGGATCGGCACCTGCAAAACCTGAGACAGGTCGAACAATCGGCTGGCACCGATGCGGTTAACGCCCTTTTCATACTTTTGCACTTGCTGGAACGTCAGCCCTAGCCGTTCCCCCAACTTCTCCTGGCTCATACCGAGCAGCATGCGTCGAAAACGTACGCGACCACCGACGTGGATGTCGACCGGATTGGGACGGCGCGATCCTTTTTCTTCATTGTCTTCTTCAAGGACTGGATCAGGTTGTGCCATAACTCATCCGTGCTTTTTATTTTACGTGTGGCGGAACATTGCTGGTGAGAACTGATGATTGTTCCCGGATAATACCTACGGGCGGTTGTCTTTATCGTCAACCTACCAAAGCCTGATTGCATTGATCTAACCAAATAAAATAACAATCGATGTTACCAGAGCGTTTACAGACGTGGTGAACGGTCACTCAACTGGTACAATACTAACCCGACCGCGACACTAACGACCAAAAACCAGAACAAGCCATCGCCATAGCGAGCATAAATCGTGGCTGGCAGCGCGGCCGGCGGCGATACGTCGAGGGTTCCGACCGCGTTGAGTTCCAAACGACCGAGTTCACGGCCGTTCCCATCAAGCAGCGACGAAATCCCGTTGCTCGAGGCGCGAACCATGGGAATGCCGAGTTCCACCGCCCGGATGCGGGCTTGATGATAATGCTGGCGAGGGCCTGTCATAGTGCCGAACCAGCCATCGTTGGTGACAGTCAGCAACAGATCCGGACGCCCACCCGGTTTGAATAGCGTCATGGGGAAAATCGCTTCGTAGCAGATCAGCGGCAACACTTGGCCGAAATTCGGCAGCGACATGCTTTTCCGGGGGAGGGATCCGGCCGTAAAGCCACCGCGCTCACGCGTAATCTGTTGCAGGCCGAGCAATTCAAGCAACGTCTGCATGGGCAAGTATTCGCCGAACGGAACGAGATGGATCTTGTCATAGCTCGCGGCAAGCGCCCCCCGGCTGTGGTTGTCGCCAAATGCATTCGGCTGGCCCTTGAATACGAGCAAGCTGTTGTAGACTTTTCGTGCGCCGTTTTGTGCATCCGTCTCGACCCGCAAGGCGCCCGACGCGAGTTGCGTACCTGGAGGAAGCATCGTGCCAATGGCCTGCAGAGCGACCGGTTGCGCCAACGGCACGAACGGCATCGCAGCTTCAGGCCAGATAATAAGGTTTATGCCCACGGCATTATCGATGTGGCCGTCCGGCGCGGTCAGTGAGGCCGCAAGATGCTCGTCAAAAATGCGGCGCTGATTGTGTGCCTGCATGCGCTCCCGTTGCGGAATGCTCAACTGCACGATGCGCACCGTTGGCCGCTGCTGTTCGGTCAATGTCTTAGGAAACGCCGCCAATCGCCAGGCGCCTGCTCCCCAGATGGTTGCCAGCGGGATTACGGCCAGTCCTAAGGCGCTAGCGCGGCGCCGACGCAGCGCCGATCCGGTACACGCCGCCTCCCGCACAAGCGCAAACGGACCAGCAAAAACGAGCACAGTGACAATCGTCAACCCATAAATTCCCAAGACGGAAACGCCTTGCAGCAGCGGTAAAGGGTAAGTCAGTGCGGTGCCCAGGATGTTCCAGGGAAAGCCGGTCAGGATGTGCCCGCGCAGCCATTCTGTGACACCAAAGCCCACGGCCATCATCGCAGCCCGCTGGAAGGCCGTATGGTTCAGCGGCAGCTGTGAGAAAGCGGCGGCAACTGCGGTAAACAGGGCAAGACCCGCCGGCAGGAACGTCACGGCGAATGGCAGCAGCCATGCGAATACTTCGGCCTCGACGAGAAACGCCTCGCCGATCCAGTACAGGCCGGCCACATGATAGCCAAAGCCGAACAGCCAACCAATTTCGGCGCCCCGCCCCATTGGCCAGCGCCGCCAGGGCGCCCAACGGCTGGACACGTTTGGAGCTTCGGCGGCCACGTCGACGAGCATGCCAAGCAGCGGTAGCGTCAGCCACAGCACGGGCCAAAAGTGAAATGGCGGCATCGCCAGGATTGAAACAGCCCCGGCAGCCAACGCCGCACCATATCGCTCAAGCTTTGCAACCCCTCGCAAGCGCTGCATGAGATAAACCGGAGTTGTGGTGCGATCGCTTCGGACGGCGCCATTTTTGCAGGCTTCCATTTCGCGCGCTTCGATCACAACGACGGTGTCGCGCGTTCGACGGAAGCATTCGGGATTGGCCGCCGGGTACGATGGATCCGCAACCGCTTAATCCGCCGCGCGTCGGCATCGAGCACCTCAAACTCAATGCCTGACGGGTGCGCCACCAATTCACCGCGCGCCGGTACATGACCGACCAGGGCGAACACAAGTCCGCCAAGCGTGTCAATTTCCGTTTCTTGTTCCGGCGATAGCAGTTTGAGTTGGAGTTTTTCCTCCAACTCTTTTACCGGCGTGCGTGCCGCCGCGGTCAAGCCCTGGTTGGAATCGACTACAATATTGTCTGCTTCGACTTCGTCATGCTCGTCTTCGATTTCACCCACGATCTGTTCGACCAGATCCTCGATTGTCACGAGCCCGTCCGTCCCACCGTATTCGTCAACCACCAGCGCCATATGAATGCGCGTCGTTTGCATGCGTATCAGCAGATTTGTGACAGGCATCGAGGCCGGAACGAATAATACCGGCCGACGTAGTTTCGAGGCCGCGATCGACTTGGACAAATCGGCTTTGCCGAGATTAATTTCGCACAAGGCGTCAGGCGCTGCGATGGCGGATTTTTCGGGAAGTTTTGGGCGACCCGTTGCTGTTGGCGTTTTGCCTTCTGTCGCTGGCCTTCCTGTCGCATCACCCATCAACCAGCGCAGCAGATCCTTGATGTGCACCATGCCGCGTGGGTCATCCAGCGTTTCGCGGAAAACTGGTATTCGGCTTACACCGGCGTTATCGAAATTCTGCAAAAGCGTGCGGATCTCTTCGCTTTCGTCAAGGGCGATGATGTCGGAGCGCGGCACCATGATGTCGTCAACGCGCAATGTACCGAACCGCAACGTACGCTGTAGCATCTCGCGTTCGGCCGGCGAAAACGCCTGTCCGTCCGGTTGTTCCTTTAGCGCATCCTCGATCGTGTCGCGCAGCGTGGCGCCGGGCGCCAATCCCAGGCGCGCGCGAACCGCATTAAGCCAGCCACCGCCATGGGGCGTCGCAGCCTGTTGTCCGTTGGGTCGTCGGCTGTTGTCGTCGCTGTCTTTGGGGGCAAGTGTCATGGTCTGAGCTAGTCAATTCCGGGTCGTTGGGGGGAGAAACACCGACTACTGTGATGCGTAGGGATCAGCGATACCGAGCGACGCAAGGAGTTGAATTTCCTGAGTTTCCATGGCTTCCGCATCCACGTTGGTTAGGTGATCGTAGCCGAGTAGGTGCAGAATTCCATGCACCGTTAGATGTTGGACATGGTGAAGTACTGGGACATTCTGTTCACGTGCCTCGCGCTGTACTGTCTCAAGCGCGATTATCACATCACCGAGATAAGTCGGGGCGCCGGGTTCGGTTGCCCGGCGATCTGTTGGAAACGACAGCACGTTTGTTGGCGTAGCCTTATCGCGGAATTGCGCATTCAACGCCGCAATCCGCTCGTCGTTTACCAGCACGATCGTGATGGCCGACGCGCCCTCAAGAGACCGGAGATCTTCAATTTTCAGCACACATGCCGCAGCTGCCAGAACGGCTTTTTCTATGTTCAACAGTAAGCGCCATCGGTCGTCTTCAATCACGACTTCGGCGTCTAAAGTTGGCGCCGAGTTCGTCGTCTGGGCCGGTTGGGGCTGGTTCACTTTCAACTCCGCGCGACAGACTGTCGCTGCTTATCGCTCACCGCAGCAGCCGCAGCTGCCTCATAGGCTTTGACGATGCGTGCGACCAGATCGCGACGGACGACGTCCTGCGCCTGGAAGCGTATCGCCTCAATGCCCTTGACCATGCTGAGCAACCCGACGGCTTCGTTAAGTCCGGATTTCTGTCCGACTGGCAAATCGATCTGGGTAGGATCGCCCGTAACGATCATCTTAGACCCTTCACCAAGTCGCGTCAGAAACATCTTCATTTGCATAGGCGTGGTATTTTGCGCTTCGTCCAAAATGACTACAGCATTCGCCAAAGTGCGTCCGCGCATGAAGGCGAGCGGCGCAATCTCGATGACCCCGTCGGTAAGTGCCTTCTCTACCTTTTCCGGCGGCAGCACGTCATAGAGCGCGTCGTACAACGGGCGGAGGTACGGATCGACCTTTTCCTTCATGTCACCGGGCAAAAATCCCAGTCGTTCACCGGCCTCGACCGCAGGTCGCGACAGGATGATGCGCTCGACAAGATTGCGCTCCAGCATCTGGGCCGCAAAAGCCACTGCAAGGTAGGTTTTTCCAGTGCCCGCAGGTCCAAGCCCGAACACAAGATCCGAGTGCTCAAGGGCGTGGATATAGGCACTCTGCATTGCCGTACGGGCGGTCACGACTTTCTTTCGCGTGCGGATTTGCGCCATTCCCTCGTTGGCTGGAGCGGAGCGCGAATGTCGAATCATTCCTTCGACGTCACCGGCAACAAATTCTTCACCGCGAACGGCCCGCGCGTACAGGGCTTCAAGCACTTGTTTGGCCGTAGTGCAGGCTTGCAGCGGCCCAGTCAAAGATATGAGATTGCCGTGTGCCACGGCTTTAACACCGATCAATTGCTCGATGAGTGCCAAATGTGCATCATGCTCACCAAGGACGAGAGGGACGAGCCGATTGTCCTCCAGTGGCACGACGACACGGCTAGCTGTTGCAGAACCCGGAGGCACGCCTGCCGATGATGCCGCACCGTCACTTCTGGCGCCCGTAGTCGGGCTGCCGCCGCGCGGGGGTTTCCCGCTTTTGTCTGCCAAAGGTCTGGTCTCCTTATGTGCTACGTCGGCGGAAACGGCGCCTGCATTCGGTATTACAGCACTGGCCGCGCGGGTGCAACGAGACGCCTATGTGCCTGTGGGAATGAGCGGCGAAATTGGCCCCTTACCTCCGTCGATGATTGGCGCAATAGTCCGGTGGGCTATCCTGCCATTCCCCAACCTCTATCGCTCAATCTGGATGACAACTCATGGATCTTCGGCTCAAGGGTCAACACGTTTTAGTCACCGGTGGCTCCAAGGGAATCGGTGCCGCATGCGCCAGAATATTCCTGCAAGAAGGCTGCAGCGTGACAATCGTTTCTCGCGATTCCCAACGGCTTGAAGCGACGCGCGATGAATTGGCGGCAATCGGACCGGTCACGGCTTTCGCGGCTGATCTTTCGCAGGGAAGCGAACGCGAGCGAGTCGCGGCCGCACATCCAAACACCACTATTCTCGTCAACAACGCCGGCGCCATCCCTGGCGGAGGCCTGCTCGATCTGACGATGGAGAAATGGCAGGAGGCCTGGAACCTCAAGGTGATGGGCTATATTCATTTAACGCAACTTCTGCTCGGTCGCATGAAAGAGCGGAAGGCCGGCACCATCGTCAATATCATTGGCGCCGCCGGACGCAGTCCGCGCTACGATTATGTCTGCGGCGCGACCGGCAATGCGGCGCTCATGGCCTTTACCGGCGCGGTCGGCGGCAAGTCGGTCGATTGGGGTGTGCGTGTGTTCGGCATTAATCCTGCGGCGACACGGACGGATCGGATCATCTCGTTATCCAAGACCCGCGCCAAGTCGGCATTTGGCGACGAAAGCCGGTGGGAGGAAATGCTATCCGGTTTGCCGCTCGACCGATTGATCGACAGCGCGGAAATCGCCAATGCTGCGGCGTTCCTGGCGTCGCCGGCTTGCGGTTATGTAAGCGGCACCGTTCTCGATGTCGACGGCGGCGGACACTACCGCGGCAAGTAGAGAACTAGAAAAGCGGGCCGATTCACTGGCCCGCTGCAGTTGCGACTTGCCGACCGAAAAATTATTACTCGTTCTGCAACCATTTCGCGATGGCTCCACCAATCGCGGCGCCTACTATTGGCGCAACCCAAAAAACCCACAGGTTCGCAATTGCGGGTCCGCCGGCAAGCAGTGCGGTGGCAGTCGAACGCGCCGGATTAAGCGACGCGTTGGAAACGGGCATCGACACGAGATAAAGCATTGTCATCGCCAATCCGATGGCGATCGGTGCAAAACCGGCCGGCACCCGTTTCGACGTCGATCCCATGATAACAATCAGGAATAGCGCGGTAATAACGACCTCGACGATAAATGCGGAAGCCATGGTGAATTGCGCGGGGCCACCAAACGTATTGGAGATCGCCATGAAAGAATTCCACTTGGGTACGCTGGCGCTTGTTGGCGCGCCGTTGAGGATCGCGGAAAATACAAACGCTGCTGCCAGTCCGCCGAGAACCTGCGCGACAATATAAGGAATGGCGTCGGCTGTGCTGAAGCGACCGCCGGCAATCAATCCGACCGTGACGGCGGGATTAAAATGGCCGCCGGAAACGTGTCCAACGGCGTAGGCCATGGCGAGGACCGCAAGGCCGGCAGCAAACGCTACGGCTACCAGTCCGCCACCGGCAGGCGCCGAAAACAGCGCAGTGCCGCATACGGCGCTAACCAATCCGAACGTTCCTATAAATTCTGCGGCTAAAGCTCTTTGATTCACTTTATTCTCCCGTGGCTTTCGCTCGGCTCATTGCCGGCGCGCGTCGGGAGCGCCGAATCATTAGTCCTCAGCTGCCAGAACGATACTTAAAATATATAGAAACAAGGGCCAAAAGCCAGATTGTGGAGCAATAACGCTCCAATTCGGCCGTGAAAGCCTATCGCATTTACCGCTGCTCTAAAGCCAGCCACCAAGTTCACGTCGCACGATGCCTTCGATCACTTTGATGCCCAAGGGGCTAGCATTTAATGCGGGGACGTAGCTGAAATCGCTGCCGCCGTTGTCGAGAAAGAAGGCACGATTTTCTACGTCGAGTTCTTCAAGCGTCTCCAAGCAATCGGCAGAAAATCCGGGTGCGACGAGAGCGATGCGTTTGGTGCCGGCCTTGGCGAGAGCCGTTATCGTTTTGTCTGTGTAAGGCTGGAGCCAGGGATCATTCCCGAACCGCGACTGAAACGTCGTCAGCAGGCGCTCTTTCGGCCAATCGAGTTCGGCCAGCAGGAGCCGCGAGGTCTTCATACACTGGCAATAATAGGGATCGCCGCGCTCAAGATATTTTTGCGGCATGCCGTGATAGGTCGCCACTACGATCTCAGGTTCCCAAGGCAAGGTGGCTAGGTGATCGCGGATCGATTGAGCGAGAGCTGCAATATACCCGGGGTCGTCGGCGTAGGCGGGGGTGGTTCGAACAGCCGGTTGCCAGCGTAACGCCATCAGCGCGCGAAAGGCTTCATCGTTGGCGGTGGCCGTCGTCGCCGCCGCATATTGCGGATAAAGCGGCACCAATAGGATCCTTTCGCAGCCCTGCTCGTGCAGAGCCCGGATGCGGCTTTCGGTCGAGGGATTGGCATAGCGCATGGCCCAGTCGATCACGACGTTGGGATGATCGGCAAAGATCGCAGCCAATCCGACCGCCTGATCGCGTGTGATCGTTTTCAGCGGACCTTCGTTGCGCTCATTATTCCAGATCGACGCATAGTCACGGCCCTTGCGCCCCGGGCGCACCGTGAGGATCACGAGATTGAGGATCGGCCACCACAGCAATCGCGGCAGTTCGATCACGCGCTTGTCGGACAGGAATTGTTTGAGGTACCGGCGCATGGGCCAGTAGCCAGTGCCGTCGGGCGTACCCAGATTGAGCAGCAGGACACCCACTTTTCCATGCGCGGCGGGCGGGTGGCCAGCGGGCTGGTGGCGGGTCGCAGTTTGCGCATTGATGGAGCGAAGCTGGTTCATGTGCCTATGCGGGCAAGTCGGTTCACGGATGAGCGTCTCCGGCAGTCCTGCCATGCCTCCGTCGTCGCGACAACCCACGCGGCGCCGTGCGCAAAGTCGCAGGCAGGCTGTGCGCGAAAAAAAGCCCCGATGGATCGCTCCATCGGGGCACGTATCAGGCAAAGGCACACCGAAACCGGGGGGAGACCGGCGCGTCCCTGCACTGATTGGGTCGCTTACTGCTTCTTGACGTCGGCCGGTTTCATGTCAGCCGGTTTGGCGGCAGGCATGGTAGTCGGGGCAACGACCGGTGCGGCAGTCTTGCTCGCATCAGCTTTCGGCGCGTCCATTTTCTTGTCGTCCATTTTTGGCGCGCCAACAGCCATCGGCTTGGTGTCCACTTTCGGCGCCTCGGCGGCTTTGCCAGCATCCACCTTAGGCGCTTCGCCGGTCTTCATGGCCGGGGCAACCGGCGCGGTAGCAGGTGAAGTCACTTGGGCCGTTGTCGGTGCAGTAGGCACCTTGGCATCCGTCTTGGCAGCTGTTGGGGCAGCAGCTTGGCTGGCGGCAGGTGCGGCTACCGGAGCGGTCACTTTGGCGGCATCGGGCTTGGCGGCGAGAGGCACGACCGGAGTGGTACTGATCGTCGGCTTGGCATCCTGGGCGAAAGCCGGCGCAGCCATCACTATGGACAGGGCGGCAATCGAGAGCATCTTTTTCATGGGGTCATCCTCTGGTGTTTCGGTGCGCCCCGCTGCAGGGCATGACGGAGATATAGCTCCTTCGTCTGTTCGCCTTAGGGCGCCCCGCTGACGCCCACATAAACGCCGCCGTTAGCTGCCATTCATAAGTGTGCGCGAATAAGAGGACGCAAACACGCGGGATGCTTTGATCTAAGGCAGGTATGCCCTTTACTTTCAGCCCTGCGTTTGCGTTAACTCAGGTCTGCGTCCTAGACAGGGCAACTCAATTGCGCGCAATTTCAAGTTTGCCCTTATGTTCAAGACGTTGGCGTTGGTTGGGAGAACACAAAAAATGACATCAATGTGGGGTTCTATTCGGGGAGGTGCGCTGGCGGCGGGCACCGTGGCGGCGATGGCCGCTGGCGTAACGTCGGCGCAGGCACAAAAAACGCTACGCGTCGTGATGCATTCCGATCTTAAGATTGTCGATCCAATCTGGACCACGGCCTACATCGTGCGAAATCATGGCTATATGGTTTATGACACGTTGTTTGCGCAGGACGCCAACGGCGAAATAAAGCCGCAGATGGCGGACACCTATACGGTCTCCGACGATAAATTGACGCACACCATAACCCTTCGTGATGGTCTGCTCTGGCATGATGGCGCGCCGGTCACCGCCGAGGATTGCGCGGCATCCATCAAGCGCTGGGCTGCGCGCGACTCGGTCGGCCAAAAACTGATGAGTTTCGTCGAGACAATCAGCGCCAGCGATGCGAAAACCATCGTCATCAAGCTGAAGTCGCCGACCGGCCTGGTGCTGATTGGGCTCGGGAAGCCCTCGTCCAACGTACCGTTCATGATGCCGAAGCGGGTCGCGGAAACCGACCCGAACACGCAGATTTCAGACTTCACTGGCTCCGGTCCGTTCGTCTTCAATAAGGATCTGTGGAAGCCGGGCGACAAGACGGTCTACATCAAGTTCGATAAATATAAACCGCGCTCCGAGCCGGCATCCGGTCTGGCCGGCGGCAAGGTCGTCAAGGTTGATCGCGTGGAATGGCGTGCCATTTCCGATCAGCAGCAAATCGCCAATGCCTTGTTGTCAGGTGAAATCGATTTCGTCGAGCAGCCCAAGCACGACCTGATCCCGCTCTACAAGAAAGACCCGAACATCGTCGTCAAGGACTACAACCCGCTCGGCAACCAGTACGTGTTCCGCATGAACTGGACGCAGAAGCCATTCGATAACCCGAAGGTGCGGCAGGCGATCTTCTACGCGTTCAATCAAAAGGATTTTCTGGAAGGCGTTATCGGCAATCCGGAGTTCTACAAAGAATGCAAGGCGATGTTCATTTGCGGCACCAGCCTGGCGACCGAGAAGGGAATGGAAGACAAGTTCACGTCTAACTTTGCCAAGGCGCGTGAGTTGCTGAAGGAAGGCGGCTACGACGGCACGCCCATCGTGCTCATGCAATCGACCGACCTCGACGTCCTCACCAATCTTGCGCCGGTCGGTAAGAGCCTGCTCGAGAAAGCCGGCTTCAAGGTCGATATGCAATCCATGGATTGGCAGACGCTGGTCGGGCGTCGCGTCAAAAAGGACGCGCCGAGCGCCGGTGGATGGAATGCGGCGTTCACCAGTTGGGTGGCGGCCGACGTGACAAACCCGATTTCGGCGGCGTTCGTAAATGCTTCCTGCGAGAAAGCGGCGTGGGGTTGGCCATGCGATGAGGCGCTGGAAAAGCTGCGCGATGAGTTCGCCCGTGCAACCGAGCCGGCAAAGCAAAAGGAGATTGCTGAAGCCGTGCAAGTCCGCGTTTCCGAAGTCGGGACGCATGTGTATCTCGGCCAATGGTATCAGCCGCAGGTGCACCGCAACACGGTGACCAACTTCATTACCGCCCCTGCGCCTGTGTTTTGGAATGTCGAACTCAAGTAATACCGACGGTCAAAAAGAATGACCGTCGGTATCAGATTCTTTGTTTGCGCGCGGCCGCCCCACCAACCCCGCGCGCGCATACCATCGGTCAAGAATAATGACCGCTGGTATAAGTCCTCGGTAATGGCCGGCCGCCCGCTTCGGCGACCGGCCGGAAACTCCGATGTTTGAGAGGCGAAACGGCGATGGCTGAGTTTTTCAAGGCGCTAACCGATGAGCATCGCTCTTTTGTGTGCCGGCAGCCGGTCCTGTTCGTGGCGACGGCGGCTACCGATGCTCGTATCAATCTTAGTCCAAAAGGCATGGACTGTTTTCGTGTGCTCTCGCCGACGCAGGTTGCTTACCTGGATGTCGGCGGCTCGGGGAACGAGACACATGCTCACCTGACGGCCGATGGCCGGATCACATTGATGTTCTGTGCGTTCGACCAACCTGCTTTAATTTTGCGTATCTACGGGCGAGGGCGACCGGTGCTCCCCCAGGACGAGGACTGGGCGATGCTGGCGGCGAGCTTTACGATGCTGCCGGGAACCCGGCAGATTTTTGTCATCGACGTGGAAAGCGTGCAGACGAGCTGCGGCTGGGGCGTACCGTTCATGGCCTTCGAAAAAGAGCGGCCGACATTGGCAAAGTATCACGCGCAGCAGGACCCCGCGGAACGACTGCAAAAAATTGCCGGGCGGACGAAAAGCATCGATGGACTACCGGTGCGCGTGCAGGATCGGATTTTGGGTTAGTTGATGATCGCTTTCATTATCCGACGTTTGCTCGCGACAATTCCAGTCATGCTGGTCGTCGCGATATTCGTGTTCCTGATGTTGCGGTTGACACCCTCCGATCCCGCCGCGATCATCGCAGGAGACAATGCGACCGCCGAACAGGTGGCCGATATTCGCAACAAGCTCGGGCTCAATGAACCGATCGTCACTCAATTCTTCATCTGGGGCAGCAAGATCCTCCGCGGCGATCTCGGCGAAAGTTTCTTCTTCAAGAAAACAGTGGCGGAGCTGATTTCCGACCGCATCGAGCCAACGCTGTCGCTGTCACTTTTCACTATCCTTCTGGCCGTGATGGTCGCCGTGCCGTTGGGTGTGCTGGCCGCCAAACGACATGGCAGTATCGTCGATCGGATGGTCATGGGATTTTCGGTGATGGGTTTTTCGGTGCCGGTTTTCGTCATCGGTTATAGCCTGATCTATGTGTTTGCCAGCGAGTTGCGCTGGTTTCCTACCACCGGCTATCGGCGCATTCACGACGGGGCGGGACCGTGGGCCTACTATCTGGTGCTGCCGACATTGACGCTGTCTGTGGTTTACATCGCGCTGATCGCGCGAATGACGCGTACCAGCATGCTCGAAGTCCTGTCGGAGGACTATGTCCGCACCGCGCGGGCCAAGGGGCAGATCGAGCGCAAGGTGCTATTCCGCCATGCGCTGCGCAACGCGGCGGTGCCCATTGTGACGGTGATTGGCCTCGGTATCGCGCTGCTGATCGGCGGCGTCGTCGTCACCGAAAGCGTGTATTCGATCCCCGGTCTCGGTCGCCTCACTGTCGAAGCCGTGCTGGCGCGGGATTTCCCCGTCATCCAGGCCGTCATCCTGATGTTCTCGTTCGTTTATGTGCTGATTAACCTGTTGGTTGACCTCGTGTACAGCCTGCTTGACCCGCGCATCCGTTATTGAGGACCAGCCAATTTGAGCGTCGAACCGAATATAGCCGCGTCCTCCTCACCGCTTACAGCCGTGCCCGCCGCACGGCGTCAACAGAGCAGCATGGCACGCGCCTTTCGCAACCCGAGCGTTCTGATCGGCGGGCTGGTGATCGTGATCATGGTCGCGCTCGGCGCGGCGGCCCCCTGGCTCGGCACCATCAATCCAACCGAACCTCACACATCCGGCCGCAACAAACTGCCCGGCTCGGAAGTCACGGTGCGCGACGATGACGGCAAGCCGGTGAAAATTGCCTACCGTCTCGGCAGCGACAATCTCGGTCGCGACGTCTACAGCCGCGTCCTTTACGGAGCGCGGATATCGATTTTTGTCGGCATAACGGTCGCGATCATATCAGTCATTGCCGGCATGATTATCGGCCTGTTCTCCGGCTATATCCGCTGGCTCGATCCAATCGTCATGCGAATAATGGATGGTTTGATGGCGATTCCGGCAATCCTGCTGGCGATCGCTCTGGTGTCGCTGTTCCGGGCCGGCATCGGCGCGGTGATCCTGGCGATTACGATCCCCGAGATCCCGCGCGTTGTCCGCTTGGTGCGGTCCGTGGTGCTCTCGGTGCGGGAGGAACCCTACGTGGAAGCTGCCATTACCACCGGCACGCCGATGCTGAAACTATTGTGGCGGCACGTACTGCCCAACACGATCGCACCGATGATCGTGCAGGGAACATTCATCTGCGCGTCGGCGATCCTGGTTGAGGCAATTTTGTCGTTCCTGGGGATAGGTATTCCACCGGAGACCCCGACCTGGGGTAACGTGATGGCCGCGGGCAAGGACGTGTTCTATCTCTTCCCGCACAATATTTTCTATCCAGGCGTCATGCTGGCGCTGACAGTGCTGGCGGTCAACATGCTCGGCGATGGACTGCGTGACACGCTCGATCCCAAACTGGCAAAACGGGTATGAGTACTTTGATGGCGGCGCCGGTTTTGGAAGTCACTAATCTGACGGTGGCGATTGCCGGTGGCGGCGATCGGGCCAACGCCATCGAGAATGTGTCCTTGACGGTTATGCCGGGCGAGATCGTGTGTGTGGTCGGCGAATCCGGGTCGGGCAAGTCAGTCACCTCGCAGGCGGTCATGGCGTTATTGCCCAAGGGCCAATTGCGCATCTCCGGCGGCTCCATCAAGCTTGAAGGCGACGAGTTGACCACCAAGTCGCAACCGGCCATGCGGGCTGTGCGTGGCAAGCGTGCGGCCATGGTGTTCCAGGAACCGATGACGGCGCTCAATCCCGTAGAGCGCTGCGGTGACCAGATTGCTGAAGTCCTCGAAATTCATACCGATCTCGATGCTAAAGCGCGGCGCGCACGCGTGCTTGATGTGATGCGCAGTGTGCATCTGCCCGATCCCGAACAGATGGCCGAGGCCTATCCACACCAACTCTCCGGTGGTCAGCGGCAACGAGTGATGATCGCCATGGCGCTGGTGCTCGATCCCGCGTTGTTGATTGCCGACGAGCCGACAACGGCGCTCGACGTGACCACTCAGGCGCAGATCCTCAAGCTGATCCGTGAAATGCAGGTGCGCCGCAATACCGGCGTGCTTTTCATCACGCACGACTTCGGCGTGGTGTCGGAAATTGCCGATCGCGTGGTCGTCATGCAACGGGGCCGCATTGTAGAACAGGGGACCAAGGCAGAAATCCTGGCGGCGCCGCGCGAGGCGTACACCCAGATGCTAATCGCGGCTGTGCCAAGCCTCGTGCCGCCGGTGCGCGTGCCGATTACGTCACAGGTCACGTTGGAAACGATCAAGCTCAATAAGACCTACGGAGGGCGCAGCTTTTTCAAACCATCGGGTCGTGTGGTAAAAGCGGCGACAGATGTTTCCTTCCAGATCAGGCGAGGGGAAACACTCGGGATCGTCGGTGAGTCGGGCTCGGGAAAATCCACTGTGGCGCGTTGTATCGCGCGGCTCGTCGATCCAACGTCGGGGCGCATCGATCTGGACGATGTCGACATCGCACGAATGTCCGAACGCAAGCTGAGGCCCTACAGAAGGCGCGTGCAGATTGTTTTCCAAGATCCCTATCGGTCGCTCAATCCGCGCCGCTCGGTCGGCCAGTCGATCATCGAGGGACCGATGAATTTCGGATTGCCGCACGGCGAGGCGATCGAGCGCGCCCGCAATCTGATGGGGTTGGTGGGTCTGTCGCCGGATGCACTCGATCGCTTTCCGCATCAGTTTTCGGGCGGGCAGCGGCAACGCATAGCCATCGCGCGCGCACTTGCTATGGAGCCGGTGCTGCTGATCGGCGACGAACCGGTATCGGCGCTCGATGTGTCGGTGCAGGCACAAGTGCTGCAATTGCTCGATTCGGTGCGCAAGAAATTCGATCTCGCCGTGCTTTTTATCACCCACGACCTGCGCGTCGCCGCGCAAATTTGCGATCGCATCGCGGTGATGCAGCGCGGCGTCGTGGTCGAGACTGGGCCGACCGCGAACGTTTTCGCGAACCCGCAGCACGACTACACGCGCGCACTGTTTTCTGCGGCCCCAGGCCAGGGATTTGGCCATCGCATCGGTGCGGGTAAAATCGATTTGGTGCCGGCAGTGTGACGTGGTCTGACTTTCGGTATTTTCTGAGCAATGATCAATGATGGACGAAACCTGATTGGTATTTTGTGACGCCCGCAGGGCGCCTGCAATATTTAGTGAGCTTTTTTTTGGAAAGACCAGCATGGCCAGGACAGTGGACTCAAGCGTTGCTGGGCAGATGCTCAAACGGCTCGTCGCCGTCGGTGAGACGATTACCGCCGACACCGAGGTCGCGATGATCGAGGCGATGAAAATGCACATCCCGGTCGTGGCAGAACACGCTGGGAAGGTGACGAAATGGCTCGTTGAGGAAGGCGCAGCAGTCAAAGAAGGCCAAGCGCTGTTGGCGTTGGAAGGGTGAGCCGATGACCTGGAAACCGGAACTCGACGATATCTCGAGGCGCCGGAAACTGGCGGAAAATCTCGGCGGGGCCGAAAAAGTGGCGCGCCATCGCAGCAACGGCAAGCTGACAGTGCGCGAGCGCATTGATGGTCTGCTCGATCGCGATACGTTTGCCGAGATCGGCGGCCTTTCGGGCTTTCCTGACTATGACGCTGACGGGCTACTCATCGGCTTTACACCGGCTAATGTCGTGTGCGGTCGGGGGCAGATCGATGGCCGCACGGTGTTCGTCACCGGAGATGACTTCACGGTGCGCGGTGGGGCCAACGATGGCGGATTGCGCGAAAAATTCAAATTCGCCGAAACTGAAGCGCGCCGTTGGCGTATGCCGCTCATTCGGCTCGTTGACGGCACCGGGGGCGGCGGGTCGGTCAAGCATTTGGAAACGATGGGGCGCACTTATCTGCCTGATGTGCCGGATATGACCGAGATTCTTGACGCCCTTTCAGAAGTGCCTGTGGTTGCCCTTGGTCTTGGTTCGGTCGCCGGAATGGGCGCGGCACGCGTCTGTGCCAGCCATTATTCGATGATGGCGAAAGGCACATCGCAATTGTTCGCGGCCGGGCCGCCGGTTGTCGCGCGCATTGGCGAAGTCGTGGACAAGGAACAGCTTGGCGGTTCGTCCATTCACGCCAAGAACGGCACCATCGACGACGAGGTCGCGACCGAAGCAGAGGCATTCGCGCGCGCACGCCAGTTCCTTTCCTATCTGCCGTCGAGTGTGCACACATTGCCGCCACGTGGCTCCACTTCTGATCCCGCGGATAGAACTGACGCGAAATTGTTGCCAGCTGTGCCTCGCGACGCGCGCCAAGTCTATCGCATGCGGCCCATTCTGACCTCAGTGCTCGATGCAGACACCTGGTTCGAAATCGGTAAGAGTTGGGGCCGCTCGGTGATAACAGGGCTCGGCCGGCTCGATGGTTGGCCGGTAGCGATCCTGGCGAGCGATCCTTATCACTACGGCGGCGCTTGGACATCGGATGCGTGCCGGAAGGCCATCCGTCTCGTCGATCTCGCCGAGACGTTCCATCTGCCGGTGGTGCACTTTGTCGACATTCCCGGTTTCCTGATCGGCACTGAGGCCGAGCGCTCGGGCGTGATGCGCTATGGTACGCAAGCCTTGACGGCGATACGGCAGAGCCGTGTCCCCTGGTGCGCGATGATGGTCCGCAAGGCGTTCGGCATGGCGGGCCTCAGTCAGCGCAACGGCGCGGCCGCCTTCGTGCGCTACGCTTGGCCATCGGCGCAATGGGGATCGTTGCCGATCGCCGGCGGCGTCGCGGCTGCCTACCGCGCCGTAATCGAAGCGGCACCGGATCCGGACGCCAAGCGCGCAGAAATCGAGGCACGGCTTGAGGCGTTCCAAGCGCCGGTGCGTACCGCTGAAGCATTCGGCGTCGAAGACATTATCGACCCACGCGAGACGCGACGCTATCTGACGCAATTTGCAAATATGGCCGCGCCGCTCCGCGAAACGGGGCGACCAAGTTTCGGTTATCGGCCGTAACGCGCGGCAGCGAGCGGCAGGTCGCGCAGACGACGTGCTTTGCGAGCTGGATGGATGAGGATACCGGCATGCAATCCGCGCGTTCAGGCAATCATCGAGCATGTGGTACTTTGGCTTTGACTTTGGCGCTGTGCTTGCTTGGTTTTGGCGCGACACTCGCCGGCGAACCCACAACGGAAATCGCCGCAGGGGGGCTGACCTATGCTGGGCAACAGACCCTGATCACTCGGCAGGAAGACATCGCAATCGCTTCGCACCGCATCCGCGTTACTTACACATTGCAGAATGCCGAACCCGAGACACGTACGGCACTGATGGCATTTGCGCTGCCCGACATTGACTTGTTGGCGCTCGATGGCGCTACGATCGACAATCCCGCCTATGACGCAAAAAACCCGATGAATTTTGTAGGTTTTGCAGCGCTCGTCGACGAGCAGCCGGCCGAAATCTACGTTGATAGTCGGGCCCTTTCGCTGGGGTTGGTCGATATCTCCCGCGTCCTTCGCGAACTTGCGTTGCCGCTCTATCCTTTGCATCCCGATATCGGGGCTCGACTGGCTGCGTTGCCGGAGGTCGCCAAGGCTGATCTGCTGGCGCGCAGTGCAATTCGTATCACGGATGGCCAATACGAACCGCTTTGGACACTTAAGACGACGTTGTTCTGGCAGCAGCAATTCGCGGCCGGACAGACGCGGAAGATCGCTATTTCCTATAGCCCCATCGCAGGCGGAAGTGTCGCGACGCGGGATTTGGTTGCGAACCTGCAGCCACGCTATTGTCTTCCCGCAGACGTGGCCGCTGATTTGTCCAGACGCGGCGGCGCTGACGCTGCTCGTTTGAAATGGACGCACTATCTTGCCAGTGCCGGAGCGAATGCGCGCGGAAGCGTTGCAGACTACCGTGTGGCTATCGAAACGGCGCCGAAACAAGCGGCGTATACGTGTCGCGTTGGCTTGGTTTCGTCGTCGGCGGCTGGTAGCCGCGAGACGCGTGAAGCTGATGTGATACCCGAAGATGACGTGCAAGTGTTGTTCGTCGATCCCTGACGGTATCAGTTGAGCGCGATGAGCTTGGCATTATCCGTCAGCACGAACATGCGGCTGCCGGCGACAATCGGCGCAATATAGGTTGGTTGCCCAAGATTGACGGTCGCTGCGATCTTGCCGGTGGTTGCCTCGACGCTGACGAGTTGCCCCTTCGACGACGTCAGCCACAATTTGCCGCCGGCCAGCACCGGGCCCGACCAGACGTTACTGCCGGCCAACTTCGTGTTCCACTGGATCTTGCCATCCTTGCGCGTGATGGCCATCAGTTGACCCGCCGTATCGACGACAAAGACGCTGTCGCCGGAGACCATCGGTTGCTGAATGCCTGGCACCTGGATCGACCACAAGCGATCGCCGCGCAGGCTGGCGGCGATCATGCGTCCGGCGTGACCGACAGCGAACACAGTGCCGTTATCGATGACCGGGCGTGCCGCGTCCGTCATTGACGCCAATGACGACGTGCTCCGCGACTGGGTGAGATTTTGCGACCAAACGGAGGCGCCGGTTTGCAGATTGACGGCCACCACCTCGCCCGAAGTGAACGGTGCGACGGCGATTGTTCCTTCGATCGCGGGGCTGGCGTTGGAAACGATGCTCGCCTTCTCGCCTATCCCTCGGTAGCGCCAGTTTTCCGAGCCGTCGTCGGCGGACAGGCAGACGAGTTCACCTTCGATCGTCACAACGAGCACGCGGCCGTCTGCGGCGGTTGGCGACGTGCGCATGGGGACACCGATGTTACGCTCCCAAACCTTTTTGCCCGTGCCTGGATCCAGTGCGACGACGTTGCCGTAACCGGTGGCCACGAAAATCTTTTGGCCGTCGGAAGATAGGCCTCCGCCGTAACCCTTTTCGGCAATCTTTTCGTCATCCGGTTTGACCGATACGCGCCAAGCCTGGCTGCCGCCGGAAACCGAGAAAGCCGTCACGAGACCGGCGGCGTCGAGCGCATAGACGCGGCCGCCAAAAGCAATCGGGCTCGCACTCAACTTGCCATATTTGCTGGAGCCGCTGCCCGCGTCGGCCGTCCAAATAATCTTGACCGCGGCGCCAAGAGCCAGATGGCCCGGCGAATTGTTGGCGGTGCCGCCGGGCTGCATCCACGATTCGTTGCCTGTGAAAGCGGCGATGGCCATCGGCCGATCGGCAGGCGCCAGGTCAATACCGGCAGTGGTCGCGTCGCTCGTAATCGGGATGCGCTTCCCTGGAATGGGCTGCTGCTTTTCGGCAAACGGGTTAAGATCGGTCAATTTCGGCAGACTCGGCAGGCTTTCTGAGCAACCGCCGAGTGTAAACAAAAGCACTGTGAGACTGACGACAGAACCGATCGACCGGCGCACGCCGATAGCGGCGAGACTGACAACTGGAAATGTCATCGAAGTTTCCCCACGCCGTTCGTCATCGATCCGCATGTCTGTCAGAAACCCCCAATTGACTAGGCCCGCTCACTTCTTCTTTACCGCTGGTGCCGGCACGACAGGTGCAGGAGGTGAAGTCGGAGCGGGTGCATTAAGCCCTTTCGAGGCTAATTCACTTGTTACAATAGACCCCATCACGATTCGGGCCCGCTCTGCCATCCCCGCAGGTACTGTCTGATCACCCAGCAACTTTTCGAATTGTGCCTTGGCTTCGTCCGTCTTTCCTGCCTTCAAAGCTGCCAGTCCCAAGATCTCCCGCGCATTGTGGCGCCAGGGGTTGGTGTCGATAATTAGCGATGTGAGCTTACCCCGCAGGTCGTCCAGCGGTGCTGTATCGAGCGTCAACATGGCGGTTTGCAGGCGCGCAAAATCGGCCAGAACAGGGTCGACGCCGCGTTCACGTGAAAAAGCATCATATTTGGCAACGGCGTCAGCCGTTTTTCCGCTGGCGGCGTCCGCGGCGGCGAGCCGCAGCCGGGCGACGGGACCGAAGCCGCTACTACTTTTGCCGATGGCCGCAAGCGCCTGCGAGCCTTCTGCGATCTTACCCTCGGTCAGCAGCTTGATCCCGGCTACGTACTGCGCGCCCTGGGCCTCGGCGGCGGCAATGCGACGCCCTTCGATCAGCTTATAGGCGCCGACGCCAAGCACGATGGCCACCGCTGCGGCCAGAATATAGCCGCTGTATTGCTCCCAGATCTGGTTGATCCATTCGCGTTGCAGTTCCTCGTCGACTTCTTTGTCGAATGCCTCATTGGCTGGGGTTGCGGGCGCGCCTGCACGCTTGATTGGTGGTGGGGCGCCGGCTTTAGGCAGCTTTGGGTCGGTCGGGTTCATTGCAGCGGACATCCAAATGAGGTGACGCGAGGCTGAACCCGCATCATCAAGACGATCGGTGAAGTCGAGCGCCTTCTTAGCCTGAGAACGGTCGGCGTTCCAACCGGGAACATGATAGCAATTGATCCGAAGACGTGACCTGCGGCGCTTCAGTCTGCCCGCCTTGTTGCGTCAATTTTGTCACATATGTGTGTCTGAAGCTATGGCGCGAACTTAAAGTTTAACAATGGCACGCCAATCAGCGCCGCGTGCCCCCACAAAAGCATCAACAAATAAGCAGCAGAGCCGACCACCACTGCCAAGATATCGCCACGCAGGCCACCTTTTGCAGTGCCGAGGGGCCCCATTGCGCCTCGCTTTTTCACGGAGATGCGGTCGAGCACGCCGAAGGCGAGAAAGCTGCCAAATAGCAGCAGGCTGGCGAGATCGCCGCGGACCAATAAATGGGCGAAGGCCCAGATCTTGATGGCAGCGAGCATGGGATGTTTTGCGGTTGTGCGAATGCGGGAGGGGATGTAAGCGGCGGCCAACAGAATGAAGGCCGGCAACATCAGCGCCATCGTGACGTGCTTCATGAACGCTGGGGGATACCATAGCTGCACATTGCCGACATTGCGTCCATGTGCATCGCCATATCCCCAGACGATCATGATCAGCGACACCAGTGAGACAATGGAAAATACCAGCAGATAGGCACTGGTACCCATCTTGCCGCGCAAGTCGGCGCGCACGTTGGGGGCTGCTGGCACAAGATGCAGCGCCATGAAGAGGACAATTCCGGCTATCAGCAGTGGCATCTGTCGAATCTCCGCGACGCAGTTGAGTTGCCAAGTCCGCCATGATGAGGCGCGTCGTGACTTTCGGCAATGAATGCTTTTAAGAAATGCTTGTAAGAGTCCGCTGCTGGCGTCGTCCCGAAATCAGCCTGAGGGTGGCAGAAGTTGCGGTGGATGCGATGACGCCACGCGCGCTTTCGTGATCGACCTGCCGCTTGCGTGCAGCAGAATTGTCGTGTGCACTCTTGTCTCCAGTTTGGAGGCGGCGTCGAGACCATGGGCATATCACCTCGCATTTGTGTCCACTTCTTCGCAGTTGCAGTTCTTTTTTTTGGCGCTGCACCCGGCAGCGCGCAAGTCGATGTCGATCTCAAGTTGGTAATTGCGGTCGACATTTCCATGTCGATGGACCCGGACGAGCAGAAGCTGCAGCGCGATGGATACGTCGGCGCATTCCGCGATCCCAATATCGTCAACGCCATTCGCGCAGGCCAACGCGGGCGGATCGCGGTCACCTATTTCGAGTGGGCAGGTCCGCAGGTACAGAACGTGCTGATGCCCTGGCAGATCATCGATAGCGAAGCCAGGGCCACGGCATTTGCGGAAAAGTTGGCGAGCCAGCCTTATACCCGGCGAATGCGCACATCGATTTCAAGCGCATTGATTTTTGGGCAGAACCTGCTCAACGAGACGGAGTTTCGCGCCAATCGCAACGTCATCGACGTGTCCGGGGACGGGGTTAATAATTCCGGACCACTGATGGCGCGAGCGCGTGAGCAAGTGCTGGCGGCGGGGATCGTCATCAATGGACTACCGATCCTCGTCAAGCCGACGCTGTCCTGGTCGCCGTGGGATGCGCCGGATCTCGACCTTTACTACGGCAAGTGCGTGGTCGGCGGTCCCGGTTCGTTCATGATCCCGATCACCGCGCCAGAAGGTTTTGCAACCGCGACGCGGCAGAAATTGCTGATGGAGATCGCAGCAGCGCCGACGCACGGATTTATCCGCGTGCAACAGCAAAGCCGCCCCGACGTAGAGGGCTACGACTGCGGCGTGGTCGAGCGCAACATCGAGCGGCGGCAGTTTGATAATTGAAGTGGGTGGGCTATGACATCCCAATCCAGCATCACAACAGACCCGTCGTTCAGCCTTTAGTCCAATCTTCGATACGCAGGCCCTTCATGCGCTTGAGCTCGCGGGTGTTGGCTGACACGAGGGTGGCATTGTGGCGCAGCGCCTGGCCGGCGATGAGCAGGTCATAGG
The DNA here is from genome assembly GCA_025351355.1 of Hyphomicrobiaceae bacterium. Lineage (GTDB taxonomy): Bacteria > Pseudomonadota > Alphaproteobacteria > Rhizobiales > Hyphomicrobiaceae > JABFRJ01. The sequence goes on along the minus strand of JANXWC010000148.1, from coordinate 19,531 downwards.
GACCGATGGTTGTGCCGGCGTTTTCGAGTGACGCGCGTAACATTCCTGCGGTTGACGCGTCCTCATCATCAAGCGGCAGCAACGTTACCGGCCCTTCGATGAAGGCACGTAGTAACGATTCGTTTTGGGTCCGAAACTTGCTCTTGGCGATGCCATAGCGGAGTTCGTAGATGACGATGGAGCTGACGGCGATCGGCCTGATGTCGGCAAGGTGCCGCTCGAATACGATGCGGACCGCGAGCGGGCGATCGTTGATGATCGGAATCACTGCGTTCGTATCCAGCAGGATCATTCGTCGAAATCGACGTCGTTGACAGGCGGCATGGGCGGCTGCTTCGGCCGGCCGTCAGGCAAAAACGATCCACCGGCCGTCGCACGAAGGCGATCCAACTCTTTGAGCCACTCGTCGGCGTCGAATTCGACGGGCTCCAACAGCACGCCGTTGCCGACGCGGTTGACGCGGACCTCCGTGCCGGGAAGTCGGAACTCCTTCGGCAATCTGACGGCTTGGCTGCGACCGTGCTTGAAGATCTTGGCGATACCACTGGCCATGGCATGGCCTCCATTTTGATAGATACCAATGGTATATACCAAATCCGGCCGCCTGTTTTAAGCACCGTCAAGCCCGGCACCCCCGCGTCTACGGCAAAAATCCCTTTTTCAAATCCATCGTCTGCTTCAAGCGTTCGCGACCCTTGGTGTCGGACACCGTCAGCGTCCAGGTGACATTGGTGCCTTCGCCGTATGACGTGGTGGAGCGCAGGCGGGCGGTCAGCGTTTCACCGCGGACGACATCGAAGGGCTCGGCCGCTGGCAGATACAGTTGCTCCCAATGCGTGCGGGGATCGGTGGGCCCGGTGCCCAACGTGATGCCCTCGATGAGGTCGGCGGCCCACCAGATGGCGAGGCCGGAAATGTGGGTCTTGGCCTTGGGCTCCCAGGCGGCCTGCCCGGTGCGCGTGGTTTTGGTCGGCTTAGCGAGATCGACGGCATCCCATTGCTGCACGGCGCGGCCTTCATCCAACAGATCAGTTGGCGTGAGCCAGCGTACATAAATATTGTTGAGGCCCATCTCCTTGGCGGCGTCGAAGTTGAGGCCGTAACCGACGTCGTCCCAGGCGGCGAGATGCTTGTGCAGAGCAGGGTTGATGACCGGGCAGAGATACTGACGCACTTTGCCGGGGATTAGCACACCGCCCGGTTCGAGGTAGCGGTCACGCGCGTCGCCGAGGGTTTCGATGAGGTTCTCCTCGAAGGCGTAATTGCCGAGCGTCTCGGATACCGCCACATCGAAACGCTCGGGTGGCTCCAGTTCGGTCGAATGCGCCGGCACCACTTCGATATTGCGGAAGCCATTGGCTTTCATCAGGCGCTTGGCCAGGGAAGAGATTTCAGCGGTTTCGATGAGCACGACGCGCTTGGCGCCGAGTTTGGCGGCCAAGAAACCCAAAAAGCCGGTACCGCAGCCGATGTCGACGACCTTGGTCTTCCCCGGCACGATCACCCGTTGCAAGGCATCATGAAAAGCCTGATTGCGCACCCGGTCGGACAACAGGGTACGATGATATTCGATGCGCATGAGGATTCCGGAGATTGGATGCGGACTGTTCGATGAAGCGTTAGCGGGGGGCCGAACCACGGACAAGGGTTGATCGTGCCGTTGGTTGCCGGCGGCAGAAAGCCGGACTTGTTGGACGCGCATCCGGCAGATATGGGTTTGATTCGATCCTCTGCCCACGAAATGGTGTCCAATGCCGCTCAACAGTATGACTGGATTTGGCCGTAGTGACGGCAGTTTGGGGACTTACGCCTGGGTCTGGGAAATCCGCACGGTGAACGGGCGCGGACTGGATATGCGCCTGCGCTTGCCGCCCGGCACAGAAGCGCTGGAGCCCAAAATTCGCGAAGCGATCGGTCGGCGGTTCAATCGCGGCAGTATCAATGCCACGCTGACCACGCGGCAGGATGGCAGCGGTGTCAGCCTGAAACTGAACGAAGGCGTGCTCAACGATCTGCTGCAGGCCGTCGAAGTGCTGCGTGCGCGCGTCGGCGGGCCGGCGCCGTCGGCGGAATCGCTGCTGGCGTACCGAGGCTTGATCGACACTGTTGAGCAGATCGAGGACGAGGCGGCAGCGGCACGGCGATTGGCGGCTATGGTGGCCAGTTTGGAGACGGCGCTTGACGGTGTAGAGGCGTCACGTCGGGCCGAAGGCCAACGGTTGGCCGAGGTGATCATGGAACAATTGGTGCTCGTCGAACATGGAGTTGGCCAAGTTGCGGCGTCGCCTGCACGCAGTGTCACGGCCGTTTCAGCGCGCCTCAAAGAGCAAGTCGATAAGCTGCTGGCGGCTTCGGGTAACGCGCTCGATCCCGCTCGCCTGCATCAAGAGGCGGCACTTTTGGTCACGCGCATGGACGTAGAAGAAGAATTGAAGCGATTGACGGCGCATCTCGCTGCGGCACGGGACCTGCTGGCGGCCGCGGAGCCGGTCGGCCGCAAATTTGACTTCCTGACGCAGGAGTTCAATCGCGAGGCCAACACTTTGTGCTCGAAGGCCAACGATCCACAGATCACGCGCGCGGGGCTTGAACTGAAGGCGGTAATCGATCAAATGCGCGAACAAGTGCAGAATATCGAATAAGAGCGAACCAGCGGATATGCCATCCAAGGCTACGAAAGAGGTCCGTACGAGGGCCAGTTCCACCAGCGCCGCCGCGGTGAGCGCTGGGATTGAGCGACGCGGACTGCTGCTGGTGCTGTCGTCGCCGTCGGGGGCCGGCAAAACGACGCTGGCGCATCGCCTCGTCGACAGCGACCGGCATATCGCCATGTCGGTTTCGGTGACGACGCGGTCGGCGCGGTCGGGCGAGGTCGAAGCCAAAGATTACTATTTCATTGCTGAAGCGGAGTTTGCGCGACGTCGCGACCGAGCCGAGTTGCTGGAATGGGCGGCTGTATTCGATCACCACTACGGCACGCCGAAAGCGCCGGTCATGGACGCCATGGCCGCAGGTCGCGATGTGCTGTTCGACATCGATTGGCAGGGCGCACAACAACTGAACGAGCAGCTACCCCATGATCTCGTGCGCGTTTTCATTCTGCCGCCTGACGCAAAAACGCTGGAGCGCCGCCTGAAATCGCGGGCGCAGGATACACCCGAGGTCGTGGCGAAACGGATGCGGAAAGCCAGCGGAGAGATCAGTCACTGGGCGGAATACGATTACGTCATCGTCAACCGGGACCTGGACGAGAGCCATGCCCACTTGCAGGCGATCCTCACCGCCGAACGATTGAAACGCCGGCGGCAATTGGGGTTGACGCACTTCGTGCGCAACATCACCGATCAGCTGTAGGGTGGAGGGAGAGCGAGGGCGAGGATTCTTTAGGATTTTGCGGTCGTTTCGTCAGTCGCCGTTTTTTCATCAATGTCTGGATCAGCCGCCGGAACGTTGATGGGCTGTTCGTGGATTTTGGCAAGGGCTTCGGCGATGCTGCCGCTGTCCAGGGCGTCTTTGTGAATGGCAACGGCGGCGCCGGCCTTGATCAGGATCGCCGCGCGCTTGCGATCGAGCATGCCGCTGACGACGATGATCGGGCCGCTGTAGTTGCAGCGGCGCAAAAACGGGATGGTGTGCGCGGCGTTGTCGCTGGGTTTCAGGTGGTCATCGAGGAAAATCAAGTCTGGTTGTCGTTCGATCACCCGATCGAGGGCGGCTCCTAGCGTTGCCGCGTGACGCGTGATGATCTCGTAACCAAAGATTGAATGCAACGTGGCCTTCAATCGCGCCGCATCGAGATTTGTATCCTCTACGATGAGCATGTCGTTAAAGCGGGGTCGTGCCTGACGGGCGATGGCGAGGGCGCTTTTGCGCTCAAGAAAAGCACCGCCTGTGCCTTTGGGTGTTAACGGCATCAGTTCCTCCGCGGCTCGCGAGCACTGCAGCTTCTCAAACAACTTTTTACCCTGCTGAGAGCCGGTGCAGAGCTTACCATGGCGTGGAAAACGACCAAACCATGGCAACCTTCATCATGGGGTAGTTTCTGTTGTGCGCGCCAGCGCTATTTTAAGGCAGCATTGTCAACGATGCGATGAAGATCAAGGGCTTGATCGGTCGTTGTCTGCTAATTTGAGAGGCCATTTGACGATAAAAGTGGTGCCACGGCGGTCAGGCGCTGCGGACTGGACCTCGATCGTCCCGCCAATAGCGGCAATCGTTTTTTTGACCAAGGCCAAGCCGATACCGCTGCTCTCGGGGTGAAGGGCGTCGTCGATCTTCCGGAAAGGTTCGAAGATGGCCTGCTGCCAGTCGCGCGTAATGCCGCGCCCATCGTCAGTAATGGAAAAAACGACAGCAGATCCACGGGTCTCGGCGCTGATTTCGATCCGGCCATTCTCGCGATCATGATGCTTGACGGCGTTTTCGACGAGGTTGCGCAACACCAGATCCAACGGCACGACCGCGGTGTTGAAAACCGGCCAATCACCGGCAAGCAGCAGCTCCAGCTTCGTGGTCGGCCGAAGACTGGTGACAATCTCAGTAATCAGGGCACGCGTGGAAACGCACTCGATGGCTTCGTGCACGCGACCGATACGCGAATAGTCGAGCAGATCTGCCAGCATCTTGGACATGCGGCGGGTCTGCACCGCGATGGCTTCGGCTGCCTCAGATAGAGCCGCTGCATCTACTGGGAGGTCGCGGTCAGAAAGCGCGTTTTGAATGTCGCCGCTCAGATAGCGGAGCGCGCGTAGCGGCGTATTGAGATCGTGGCTGATGACGTAGGCAAATTCCTCCAGTTGCTCATTGATACGCGCATACTCAACGGACTTTGCCGCAAGATCCTGTTCGATCAGACGTCGGCGCCGGATCTCCTGATCGAGTTCGGCAGTAGGCGTGCTCTGCTTGAAAATTTTACTCAATAAAACGAGGAAACGCCCGCGCTGCCGGTTCCAAAAAATGATAATATTGAAGCGCTGCGACTTTGTTTCATCGTGCGTCATGACGGCGATATTCGCCAATCGGATCGGGTCGGGCACCACTTGAGACTTGAGCGCAAGGAGCTCGGCATCCAAGCCGATCAATGGAATGAGCCCTTTCGACACGGGCGAACCGATGATCAACCCGGCCGGAAGGTTCCCGGCCGTGCTCAGCACTGTCAAATCCGGCGCCAACCATATGACGCCCACCGCGTCCTGTTCGGCCAAAGTCAACGCGGCGTCGATCAGCGGATCCGGAAGCTCCGGGCCGGATATATCGCCGGCCTCACAGGCCACGGCGGAGGATGGCATTGGCGACATGAATGAAGGCTTCTTTGATGTTCTCGCCCGATTTGGCGCTGGTTTTTAAAAAGTCGTTGCCGGAGGCCGCCAGATCGGTGGGAACGGTGAATTCCGCAGTCGGACCGAGCACGTCGACTTTGTTGAAGACCAAAAAAGCAGGTCGTCCCGGCAAGTGACTGTCGCACTCTCGGGACAGCGATGACATGGTCGTGAGCGTCCGAGGGCGAGTAACGTCGGCGACGATGATGACAGCACTGGCGCCTTTGACGGCGGCGTCGATATGGAACGCGCTCATGCCGAGCCCGCCGTCCGTATCCCAGATCACAAGCTCGAGGCTTTGATCTTGCTGCGGACCCAGGCCGGGCAATGTGTAGGCGTAGATATCGTGGCCCAACGTGCCTTTGTAATTGCCCTCGAACCGATCGTGCACGAGGCGACGGACGATCGACGTCTTGCCGACAGCCATTTCACCGAGCAGCACCAGTTTTTTGCGCATGGTTATGGCGCTCCGTTGGTCTCGCCCGAAAAGCCCAGTTCGAATTCCACGCGGCGGTTGGCGCTGCCGGTTCCGGAAGTGCGCGTCAGGTCCTTGCCTGCGAGGCGTCCGACGGCAATGAGACGACCGCTCGCAACCCCGCGGTCGATGAGCAGTGCTGCTACCCGGTCGGCCCGCATCTGGGCAAGGTTGGTGTTGATGGCTTGGCCTCCACGCTCGTCGGTGTAGCCAACCACGCGCAATACGATGTCGGGATTGTCGCGGAGCTGGCGCGCCAACTGATCAAGCGTCGCTGCAGTTGAATTTGCGTCGCGCACGTCGGCACCGTTGTCGAAGAAGATAGCGGTGGTGCGAACGAACTTCTCCAACTCGTCGCGTGCTGTCGGCAGGCGGAAGCGATCGATTTTGGCCGCCAGTGTCGTGACCTCGGTGGGAAGTGCGAGGCCGAGCGCTACCGCACCGATACGTTCCGCCATCAGACTGCAATCTTCGGCCAGTTCAAGCCGCCCAACCGGACGAGCGTCAGCGCGCGAGATTGCTGGCGACTGCACACCCATCACAGCAGCTAATTGCGCCTCGGCCTGCGTGAGCGCCAGCCAAAGCGCTTCGAGTTGGTTTTGTGCATCGGCGCCGACCGCTGCGGCTTTCTCAATCGCGACTTCGAGCGACTTACCGAGGTCGACAAGGGTAGCTGATGGTCGCTGTGTGCGGTTCTGTACCTGCACGATCATCGCCTGAGCCGGTTGCAGCCGTTGGCGGATGCGCGCCAGCGTACGCGTGACCGTGGCGGCCGAGGCTTCGACACGTTGCCGCTCGGCGTCGCGACGCAATTCGGCCAATGTAGCTTCCAACTCCGCGCTACCTGGCGGCAATACCGCGAGATGATTGCGCACGTTTGCCTGCGGCACCTCCTGGCCGAGGCGCGATAGAATTTGATCGCGCAGCCTGATGGTCGGTACAAAGCCAGTGATCGTCAGCGCGCGGCCGCCACGCTCCACCTCTATTTTGGGCGGTATGCCGCGGACTTCATCCACTGTTTCAAGAACACGATTGGCCGCGCTCTCGGTGCGCAGCGTTTGAAAGCTCATATACGCCGACCACCCGCCCCATATCAGAAAGGGCGTCACCACCAAGGCCGCCAAGGCATACAGGCGCGCGAAACCTGCCGCTGGCGGCGCGGCACTCTGCACGGCGAGGGAGGTCTGGCGCTCAGCGGTTTGCTTCTCAATGGACTTGCTGAGAGCGGGCAGGATAGCGGCAATTTCTTGCCGCGTCTGGTTCTGGGTTTCGACTGCCGTGCTGCCTGATCCGTCTGCACGGCGCATCGCACTGTCTGCCGAAAGTATCTGTTGGTAGCGCTCCAAGGTATCAAGGAAGACTTCGTCGATGACCTGTTCGGCTGAGGCCCCTGCATTGCCGCGGCACCGCACGGCGAGGAGATGGGCCGGTGATCCCCGCACGAAAATCCGTTCACCATTTTCCAGTTCCAAAGTGCGGAAACTGCCGGGATTGGCGCCGAATGCCTCTTCGGAAAACGACATGATTCCGCTGATGTATCCGGAGATGAGAACATCGCGGTTGGAGCCGCCGGGACGCTGCGCCGCCGGCACCGAAATATCCGGCTCTGGTTTTTCCCAGTGGGCTAACATTTCGCCGGAGCCGCGGCGGACCAGGAACACCTCCTCGACCTCCAAGCGGTTTGCCTCGGCCAGCGCGAGGTCACCGACGGGAACACCGGTTGCAGCACTTTTGGCATCCAACGCCGGTCGCCCGCCGCCAAGCCGCGCGTTGATCTCGATCATGCGTTTGTTGATTTCGGCCTGAACGTAACTTTTCACCAGCCGGCCGGTGATGGGATACAGCGCGTCGACCATCTCATCCTGGCTGTCGCGCAATTGGGTCTTGATGGTCTGCACGATCAGCGGCGCAATGGCCTTGCTCAACGGCTCATGCCGCGTCACTTCCGCTTCACGCAACGCACCATCGATGATCAATGACACGCTGTGCAGCAGACGCTCTTCGGTGCCTGCCCGTTCGAACACGATGTCGATGCGGTCGGCCAGCGCTTTTGCGCGGTCGGCGGCGGAGGTTGATTCCGCGTCGATCCTGCGGCTCAATTCGTCCAAACGGCGCGCTTCGCGGTCGAACAGCAATTCCTTGAGCAGATTGACGCCCTGCGGCGTCGGCGGACTGGTCATCGACGTGGTACCTCAGGCGCAGGCACTTCTGGAGCGATCAAAGCCGTTGCCCTCGCGGCTGGTAAGTCTAATGTAGATGTGATCAGGGACGGCCCAGGCGACGAACGTGCTGGCCCAATTCATTGATGCCTTCGGCGAGCGCTGACAGATGCTCCCGGCGGGCGTCGGCAGTCTCATGACGAAGAGCGTCGACCTTGTCTTCGAGCATCTGTAACCGAGTTTCGAGCGTCTGCAGGCGGGCGTCCCAGCCGCGGCGCAGATCGCCCAGAATCAAGTCGCGAATGCGCTCCATTGAATCGTCCGGCAGTTCGCGGTGATTGTCATAGCCGTTGTCGCGGTCGCCGCCTTGCGAAATATCGCGTCGTGGATCGAAATTCAGTCCATTGAGATAGGAGGTCGAATTGCCGAACTGATCGAGAGCCATGGTACGCACCTAAACGACTATACAACGTTGGAAATCCGCAAAAAGCCCCGCTCGCGGCGATGCGCGACAAATGCTTGTTAGCGCCCCGTCTACCGTTAGACACTAACCTATTTCCGCCAATTTACGAAATCTCATTGCGATTAGCGAGTTGAAGTCACAACTCAGAGATGCCGACCTAACCGAGGAAATGGCCTCGCGTCAGGATTTGAAGGTAGCGTCGTATGTCTTACGCAGCTCCGCTTTTTGCACCTTGCCCATCGCATTGCGTGGCAGTTCGGCGACTACGAAGACCCGTTTAGGCAGCTTGAACTTCGCGAGGCGGGTACCGAGCCGGGCCATGATCTCTTGCTCCAGCGGCGCTTGCTGGCCGGCGCCGCCAGTGACTACCGCTGCGACGCCCTCGCCGAAGTCGGGATGCGGCAGACCGATGACGGCCGCCTCGCCAATGCCGGGAATGGCGTTGATTTCGTCCTCGATTTCTTTCGGATAGACATTGAAACCGCCGGAAATGATCAAGTCCTTGGCACGGCCGACGATGGCGACCCGGCCGTCCGCTGCCATCGTCGCCAGATCGCCGGATATGAAATAGCCGTCGGAGCGGAATTCGTCCTTGGTTTTTTCGGCATTGCGCCAGTAACCAGAAAAGACGTTCGGGCCTTTGACTTCCAGAACGCCGGTTTCGCCGGCAGGGAGCGGCTTGCCTTCTGCGGTGGCGATGCGCACGGAAATCCCCGGCAAGGCAAATCCGACGGAACCGGCAATTCTGGCCCCTTCGTTATACGGATTCGACGTAATCATGCCCGTCTCGGTCATGCCGTAACGCTCGACAATCTCCAGCCCGGTTCGCGCTTTGAATTCGACGTGCGTCTCCGCCAGCAGTGGCGCCGAGCCGGCAACGACGAGGCGCAGTTTGCGACACGCATCTTTGGTCAATGCGGGGCTTCCCAGCATGCGCGTGTAAAACGTCGGCACGCCCATCATCACCGTGGCCTTCGGCAGGTCAGCAAGCACTGCGGCGAGATCGAACTTCGTGTGCCAGAGGATTTTGGCGCCTGCCAATAGTGCCGTGTGGAGCGCGACGAACAGTCCGTGCACATGGAAAATCGGCAAGGCGTGCAACAACACGTCGGTATTGCTGAAGCCCCAGGACTTGCACAAGGTCTCCACGTTGGAAACGAGGTTTTCGTGGGTGATCATCGCGCCCTTGGAGCGACCGGTGGTGCCGGACGTATAAAGAAGCGCGGCGAGATCGTTGGGCGCGCGCGGCACGGTAGGATGGACATCGCCTTGCTTGAACGCCAGATCTAGAATCGAGCCGGTGCCATCCGCTTCGAGCGTTTCGATGGCGCGAATACCCTTGGCGGCAGGCAGTGCTGCGAGCGAAGGCTTAGCCGCCTTGGAGACCAGCAGAACGGCCGGTTCGGCGTCGGTGATGAAGTAATCGAGTTCGGCAGTCGTATAGGCCGTGTTGAGTGGATTGTAGACGGCGCCGACCTTCAACGTGGCCAAGTAGATGCACACTGACGTGATTGATTTTTCGGCCTGCACCATGACGCGGTCGCCGGGTTTGACACCAAGTGCCACAAGCGTGTTGGCGAAGCGTCCCACAATGCCGAGCACTTGATCGTAGCGCAGCGTGAAGCCGTCGGATTGTTCGAAGGCCACGCCTTTGCCGGCCGCCAACATGGCAGCCTCAAGCCTTGTAAAGAGATTGTGGTCGGTCATCATCTCACTCTTGATCGGCGCGAACCAAGCTCGTCACCGATTTGGGACGGATGGTATTGGAGCACGGTAACTGCCGCGTTTCCTTATCTCCGACAGGCGGCAACTGCAACGGCCATGCTTTTGTCTCAGCCTCGCCATGAGAGCGTCACGGCGCCGCCGCGATGGCGTCACCCTCGACACAAAAGCCTGCCGCATTAGGCGCTTAACCAGGAATGACTGTTGTTTGCTTTTGGAAAGGTTTGTCTAATGCGCTTTTTCACGCTTGCCGCCATGGCCGTTTCAGCCGCAGCTTTCGGGCTCGGTTCGGCCCAACCCGCGCGCTCCCTCGCGCAACCCAAACTCTCCGGCCCCTATCTGCACGACAACTTGGCCGTCTACTTCATTCACGGTCAAAGCGCCGGTGGCCCGGTACCTTTGACGCTTGTCGAAGCGCTGGCCAAAGGCACCGTCAAACTGCGCGAAACCGGCAGCGTCAATAATCTTGAAATCGAAAATACCGGTGACGCTGACGTCTTCATCCAGGCCGGTGATATCGTCAAAGGCGGGCAACAGGACCGTGTGCTGATGGTCAGCATGATCCTGCCCGGTAAATCAGGGGTGGTGTCGATCGGCAGTTTCTGCGTCGAGCAGGGGCGCTGGTCGAGGCGCGGTGTCGAAGACGTCAGGCAGTTTGCAAGCGCTGCGGAAGGCCTACCCTCGCGCGAGGCGAAGCTCGCCATGAAGGCTCCGCCGAAGCCAGCGGTCGCCTATCCCGACGCCAGCGCGACGACATCTACCATGCGGCGGACCTCACCAATCGTCCGCGACGAGACGAGTACGCGACAAGCTGAAATGTGGGCAGCCGTCGCCGGCGTCCAGAATAAATTGAGCGAGAGGTTGGGCGCGCCGGTTGCTGCCGCGCAATCGACGTCTAGCCTGCAACTCAGCTTGGAAAACGACAAAGTCAAAGCCACGCGTGCAGCCTATATTGCGGGACTTGAGGACAAGGCCGTCGACGGCGACATCATCGGCTACGTCTTCGCCGTCAACGGGCGCATCAACAGTGCCGACCAGTATCCGTCCAACGGACTGTTCAAAAAAATGTGGTCGAAATTGCTGGCGGCAAGTGCAACGGAAGCCATAGGTGAAGCCGGTAAAAGCACGGCTTCTGCGGTGCCCTCGACCGGCGATGTCGCCGCGTTCCTCGCACAGGCGGAAGCCGGCAAAAGCGAGGAAAAACCAATCGGCGCGTTGGCGCGGCAGGAGTTGCGCGACAACGAGAAGTCGCTGTACGTCGAAGCCCGTAAGGCCGATGGTGCGTGGGTGCATCGCAACTATCTGGCGAAATGATGCTTATCTTTTGCTTGTCGTGTTTCATTTCGGGAAAACCGCTTATGGTTTGAACTTTGAGCCGCTTCGATAATTGCTCGTTTTATTGGCGCGCGTTGCGGCTTGTCGTGGATGGCCACCTGCGTGGCCATGACGATTTGTAAAAAAGACCGAAGGTTGCGACACAATAACTGCTGCTCGATGCGTGCGCGATCAATCAATGCTGACGACGTGTGGTGTCAGCGGGCCACGTACGGGGGGAAGTTTGGGCCGCTTAAACGGGGCACCGCGACGGCCGAAGACATCGATGATAGCCGCGGTGGCGGCATGGCCGGGCGCCACCTGCTTGTAGGCGGCGAGAATTGTGCTGAGCACATTATAGTTGTTGGTCAGCGTGGCGTTTTTTCCGGGTTTGACGTGGGCGCCGTAGAAAATCACCGGTACGTGATTGACGTCGCCGTCGTCCGTTTCGTCCCACAGCAGGATCAGCAGCGAGTTATTGTCCTTGGCCCATTTGGCGTAGGGATCGATATTGGTTTTCAGCCACGCGTCGCCCTGCGCGATGGTGCCGTCGTGCATGTCGTTGTCGACGTTGGGGATGACGAAAGAAACGGTCGGCAGGCTGTCGAATTTTCCCACCGGAAATGTATTGAAGTCGCGCTCGACGTCGTCGCCTTCTTGAAATGACACCCAGGGCTGATGGCTGTCCGTCGCATTGGGATGCTCGACATATCCGGCAAAGGACTTACCGGCCTTCTTGAGGATGGTTGCCAAGGTCGGCGCATGCAGAATGTAATCTTCGTCATCGAAAACGCTGAAGGTGCGACCGGCGTAAAGCGCATAGTAGTTCGGCAGACTGGGGTGGGCGACGGCGATGTAGTTGGTCAGCAGCGCGCCTTTGGCGGCGAGTTCGTTGACGTAGGGCGCCTCCGCCTTATTGCCGATGATGTCGTTGTAGTCGCGGTTTTCCATCACGACGACGACGATGTGGTCATAGGCGGGGACGAGCGCCACCGTGTCAGCAGCCAACGTCGGTGAGCACACACCAAGCCAGGTGATGTTGAGGGCCAGAGCAACGAGAGATAGCCTGTAGGTTGGGTCAAGCCGTTTGGCGCGACCCAACAGAAGCCGAAATTGAGCCCGCGGTTGTTGGGTCGCCCCCGGATCAAGTGTCCGGGGTTGACCCAACCTATTGCCGAAAATGAGTTCAACACAGCGCAAAAGTCACGACTCCGGCCTACCGATTTATACTGTTCCCGATGGGTGTGCTTCTACGCTTTTAGATCACCGCTTCGCGGCGCTGGCTTCGAGCACGTCTTCGTAGGTGCGCAGGCCGGTGCGGGGAGCGGATACGAGCACGGCCATGTTGCCGGGCTTGTGCTCGTTCTTGAGCATGCGCATGTGGGCCTTGGGGATCTCGTCCCAGGTGTAGACTTCGCTCATGCACGGCTCGATGCGCCGTTCGACGACGAGCTTGTTGGCCTGCGAGGCCTGCAGGTAGTTGGCGAAATGGCTGCCCTGCACGCGCTTCTGATGCATCCAGAGATAACGGGCATCCATGGTCAGGTTATAGCCGGTGGTGCCGGCGCAAATGACGACCATGCCGCCGCGCTTGACGATCAGCACCGACACGGGAAACGTGCTGGCGCCGGGATGCTCAAACACGAAGTCGACGTTGTTGCCCTTGCCGGTGATTTCCCAGATGGCGCCGCCGAATTTGCGCGTCTCTTTCATCCATGCCGCATACTCGGGCGTGTTGACGACGGGCATCTGGCCCCAGCAGTTGAATTTCTTGCGGTTGATGACACCCTTGGCGCCCAACTGCATCACGAAGTCGCGCTTGTCGTCTTCGGAGACGACGCCAATGGCGTTGGCACCCGACGTGGCGATGAGCTGAGTGGCCATCGAGCCGAGGCCTCCCGAGGCGCCCCAGACGAGCACGTTATGGCCGGGGCGGAGCACATGCGGGCGATGGCCGAACAGCATGCGGTACGCGGTTGCCAGCACCAGCGTGTAGCAGGCGCTTTCTTCCCACGTCAGATGCTTGGGGCGTTCGAGCAACTGGCGATCCTGCACGCGGGCGAACTGAGCAAACGAACCGTCCGGCGTCTCATAACCCCAGATGCGCTGGCTGGGCGAGAACATGGGGTCGCCGCCGTTGCATTCCTCGTCGTCGCCGTCGTCCTGGTTGCAGTGGATGACGACCTCGTCGCCGACCTTCCAGCGCTTGACCTTGGAACCCACCTTCCAGACGATGCCCGCCGCGTCCGATCCGGCAACGTGGTAAGGGTTTTTATGCACATCCGTGATGGGGGAGATGGGCGTGCCAAGCGCCGCCCAGACGCCGTTGTAGTTGACGCCGGCGGCCATCACGAGAACGAGGACATCGTGGCTGTCCAATTCCCAGGTGGGAATGACCTCGACCTGCATGGCCTTGTCCGGATCGCCGTGCCGCTCGGCGCGGATGGTCCAGGCGTACATGTTCTTGGGCACATGACCCATCGGTGGAATTTCGCCAATTTCGTAGAGGTCTTTCGCCGTCGCTTCGGGGGATTTTGCGACCTTGGTCGATGCTGATTGCGCCATGAGGAATCTCCGTTGCGACGGCATGAGTGAATGGGCCTAAGGGGGCTATGGCCTCTGCATAGCTGATGCTAGTTTCATGCATCGCATACCCCGGTGTGCACTGCAATATTTTAGCATCGGTTGTGCATCGCTGGCGGAGCTATCCTGAGCGGGGTCACCCGTGCTGACATTCGCTTAACGAATTATTGTTATCATGGCAGCCGATGCGAAAGCAGCCCGTGTGCCGCGAGGGCCGATCGCACTCGCCCAACGCAATCTCCAGGGGATCACCGTGACATCCGATCTACTCCGCCAGCTTCACGAAGTGCTTGAGATTCCCATGTCGACGCTGATCCTGATCAGCGTCATGTGCAGTGCTGCAATGTACTTCATTCGCGAGCATCTGGTCATTCCGGCACTGGTCTTCGTGCTGGGTCCGATCATCATCATGTTGTCGGCAGTGGTCAATCTCGGCCTGACGAAACTTGAGTATTTCCCGCTCCAGAAATACGACCAATGGCTGATCTGCACAATTACTTCAGCAACCATCGGCATCGTGCTGGGCCTCTGTTTCGTGGCGTTGATGGCGCGATACATGGATAAATCCGAAGCCAAGTCCTCGCGCTTTCACCGCGCCTGAGTGCGGGCAGCCACCCAATGCTTGGCGTCTGATCGGGAGACAACCATCGTTGCCACGGTTTGGTGACTGGCAACCGCCTGTTGTGCGGCGCACAACCGATGCGCTATGCTGCTTTTAGACGTTTCATCGAAAGTGGAGCCCGCGCATGGGACACGGCAAAGCGGGCAAAGGCGGTTCGGCGGGCCAAAGCGGTTCGGCGGGTAAGGGTGCCGGCACGCAAAAAACCACTGCGGGCCCGGATGCTCCCTGGCTGTTCCGGACCTATGCAGGGCATTCGACGGCAACCAAATCCAACGCACTGTATCTCGGCAACCTGGCCAAAGGGCAGACGGGGTTGTCGATCGCGTTCGATCTGCCGACGCAGACGGGTTATGATAGCGACCACGAGTTGGCGCGCGGCGAAGTCGGCAAGGTCGGCGTGCCCGTCTCGCATCTCGGCGATATGCGGACGCTGCTGGCCGGTATTCCACTCGACCGCATGAACACGTCGATGACGATCAACGCGACGGCTGGATGGCTGCTGGCGCTGTATGTGGCGACCGCTGACGCGACGGGTGCGGATCGCGGCAATCTCACGGGCACCATTCAAAACGACATCATCAAGGAATATTTGTCGCGCGGCACCTACATTTTCCCGCCGGCGCCGTCGTTGCGGCTGATCAAGGACACCATCGTGTTCTCGGGGCAGGAGTTGCCACGCTGGAATCCGACCAACGTGTGCTCGTATCATCTGCAGGAAGCCGGCGCGACGCCGGTGCAGGAATTGGCTTATGCATTGGCGACGGCCATTGCCGTGCTCGACACGGTCAAGCAATCGGGTGAGATCAAGGACGCCGACTTCGCCGTTATTTTTGGGCGCATTTCGTTTTTCGTGAACGCCGGACTGCGGTTCATCACCGAAATCTGCAAGATGCGCGCGTTCACGGAACTGTGGGAAGAAATCGGCCGCACGCGCTATGGCGTCACCGATCCGAAGCACCTGCTGTTTCGCTACGGCGTGCAGGTCAATTCGCTGGGGTTGACGGAAAGCCAGCCCGAAAACAACGTCTCGCGCATTCTACTGGAGATGCTGGCGGTGACGCTGTCGAAGCGGGCACGGGCGCGAGCGGTGCAGTTGCCGGCGTGGAACGAGGCGCTGGGCTTGCCGCGGCCGTGGGATCAGCAATGGTCGCTGCGCATGCAGCAGGTGCTGGCGTACGAGACGGATCTGCTCGAATACGGCGATATTTTCGATGGCTCGCCGGAGATCGCACGCAAGGTCGAGAGCCTGAAGGACGAGGCGCGGGCTGAACTGGCCAACATCGATCGCATGGGCGGGGCAGTGGCGGCCATCGACTACATGAAGCGGCGGCTGGTCGAAAGCAATTCGGCGCGACTAAAAAGGATTGAGAGCGGCGAGCAGGTGGTGATCGGAGTCAACCGGTTCACCGAGACGGCGGTGTCGCCATTGGCCGGTGGCGCGAGTGCGATCGAAGTGGTCGATCCCGCGGTCGAGGCCGAGCAGATCGGGCGGCTGAAGGCGTGGCGTGCGGAGCGTGACGGGAAGGCGGTCGCCAAGGCGATGGCTGAACTGACGGCTGCGGCAAAAGACGGCGCCAATGTCATGCCGGCGTCGATTGCATGCGCGACGGCGGGCGTCACAACCGGTGAATGGAGCGCGGCGTTACGGGCCGTGTTCGGTGAATATCGCGCGCCGACGGGCGTCGGTGGCGGGTCGACAGCTGCGGGCTCAGGCAAGGCCAATGATCAGATCGCGGGCCTGCGCCGCGCGGTCGAAGCGGCCTCGGCGACGCTGGGGCGGCGGGTGAAATTCCTGGTCGGCAAACCGGGACTGGATGGGCATTCGAACGGCGCCGAACAGATCGCGGTGCGCGCGCGCGATTGCGGCATGGATGTGGTCTATGAAGGCATCCGGCTGACGCCGGCGCAGATCGCGCGGGCGGCCGTGGATGAGGCGGTGCACGTGGTGGGATTGTCGATCCTGTCGGGCAGCCATGTGTCGCTGGTGCGGGATGTGCTGGAGTTGATGCGCCGCGATGGTATTGGCGACATTCCAGTTGTCGTCGGCGGCATCATTCCGCCTGAAGATGCGGCGTTGCTGAAGGCTGCTGGCGTGGCGGCGGTGTTCACGCCGAAAGATTTCGATCTCAACGCCATCATGGCGGAGATCGTGAAACTGGCGGCGGGGCAGGCGCGGGCGGCGTGAGGGGGTGTCAATCACTCCGGCCGGGAGCTGCGTTTAAACATTTGAGCGAACGTGTTGCTGTGAGTTCGGCGCTCCGGCAAAGCGAGACAGGTGAAAGAAACACCTAAGCCTGAGCGATCTCACCAACACCTATCAACTCAAATTTGTATCCAGGAACGCGGCGCCGCGTCTTTTGACCTGGAAAGATCCCGGATAACCGGCGCACCGAAGGGGCGCTTTGGTTTCCGGGAAGACGACACTCGGATTTTCGAGTTCGCAGCGCAAATGAGAAGCGAAAGCGCTATCTCGCCGTTTTCCCTTCTCCGCATGGAAGGCCATAGGGAGAAGGGAAGGTTGGGTGGGACAAGTGCCAATCAAAACTTTTACGTCAAACCGCCCATGGCGGAGAAACCGTCGCCGTTGGCGCGGCCGATGGTCTGGCCGAGGTTGAGGTTGATGGCCGAGTTCGGCGAGATGTTGGCTGTGACGCCGCCGGCGATGCGGCCATAAACGTGACGGTTGGTGCTGTCGACGTTCCAGGTGTTGACGATCAACGGGGCCGATGTCGCGCTGTAAGTGATGGCGCGACCGTTGCCCTTGAGGTCGTCTTCCAAGGTCAGGTTGACGTAAGGCACCATGGCGTATCCGCCGATATTGACGGGCACGCGCACCTGAACGCCCACGCTACCGATCAGCGCCTCGACGGTCTGCCGGCCGACGGACAGGGCGAGTGCGGCGTCGCCATTTTCGGTGTAGCCGTTGATGGTGCTCGTCCCATAGGTGAGGCCAGCGATGGGGCCGGCCTTGATGGAGCCGATGTCGTAGAGGTAACCGATCTTGGCGGCGGCAAGCGCGGTACGCGCCGTAGGGCTCGACGTCAGATCGCCAAGCAACACGCCAGTGCGCGTGTTGTTGATGCTCTGGGTGCCGACGCTGAAGGCGCCCTGGGCGAAAAAGTTCGACGGATTATAGGAGGCGTAAAGACCGAGTTGATAAGCGTCGATCTTGGTTTTGCCAAGGCCGCCGCCCAACCGCGCCGAGGCATCGGTGTAGTCGAATGCAACGCCGACCATCGTGGCACGGTTGTATCTGTACTCGAGGCCGACGGTGCCGCCTTCGGAGGCGACGTTGAAATCGGGGTTCTGGCTGGTGCCGCCGACGCTGCCGAAGCCCGCCTTGACCTGCATGTAGGCGGCCAGTCCCTTGCTGCCGCCGCCCGCGGCGTAGGCCGGTGTCGGAGCGCCGTTGCCGGCGCCGGCCTGCATCATGCCGAGGTTGCTCTGGCCGTTGGTGACTGGCGCGCTGCCACCACCGTTGGCGCCGGCCACCGCGTCCATGCGGCTGAACATAGTGGCGCCGAAGCTGCGTGTGACCGCGGCTGCGCCATCACCTTGCGGCGCAAAGGTCAGTGGCGCGTTGAGGCGGTTGACGTTGTATTGGCCGACGATGGCGAAGCCTGCCGACGTCAAATGAATGCCGTCGAAGTAGAAGAGATATTGGCTGGCGAGCGCGGCATTGCCGATGCACGAAAACGGACACAGCGTCTTGTTGATGGTAGTGCCACCGGGATTGGCGAGGATGGCGTTGAGGATGAGTGTGTTGTCGACGAATTCGACGCGCACGCCTGAACGGGCGAGACCGGCGAAATACGTCTGCATGCCGGTGTTATAGGCTTGGCTGTAGGCCGATCCGGCGGCGCGTTGCGCGACTGTGAAACCCTGGGCTTCCGGCAACAGCGCGACGTCGCCGACGTTGAAGATAATCGTACGGGCACCGGCGCCGACGAGAGCATTGATGCCGGCCGAGGCATTGGCGATGGCTGTTTGTGCTGCAACGGGTGCGCCGGCCAGGCTACCGCCGCCCATGTAATAGGCGCGCGCGTCGTTGCCGCCGATCGACAGGGTCAGCAGGTCGGTGCTGGTGAATTTCTGGCCGGTACCGATAAAGCCGGCGACCTCGTTGGCGAAGCCGAGGCCAGGAGCGCCGGAGATGCCCGTGTTGCCGGTTGCAGCGCCGCCGAGTGCGTAGTTGACCTGTGAAATGCCAAGCAGCGCCGATTCGGTATCGAAATAATTGGTGCCGCCGCTGAAGCGGCCGGTCGGGTAGAACCCTTGCAGACCAAATAAGTTCACGATCGTGCCGGTGTCGACATAGCTGTCGCCGAAACCGATGTTGCGGGTGAACTGCTGCTGTGCGGTTGCAGGTGCGATGCCGGCGACGCCAAGCAATACAGCGATGACCGCTGCGCGGCTGATCTGAAGTCTCATGCGCAATTCCCCCGCAGCACTCTGTTGGATCCATATGTGTGCAAATGGGATGGTGGAGTGCGTGAAGGGAAAGATTGCTCATGTGGTTCGGACTGTCACGTTGACATTGGCCCTATAGCCACTATCGGATGCTGTATGTGTCCAATAAACAACAACGTCGACCTGATCCGTGAGGCATCCTGCAGCGGGAAATCAGTTGCCCAAAGTGCGCGAGAATTTACCGTATTTACACTCAATAGTTGCGTTTTTGCGATTATTCCCGCAGCTTCTTTACATTCCCATCGATCGGGGCGGGTCTAGAATCGTCGGGATTTGCGATGGGATGCCGGTGCATAAACCGTGGTTAGTCTGGGTAAATAGACGTTACGCCCTCGGACCCACGGCACTGTCGACAGCCTTCGAAATGCGGAGGTTCGGGCCGCAACCCGCAAATGTCGGCGTGAA
>JANXWC010000144.1 GCA_025351355.1 Hyphomicrobiaceae bacterium | reverse complement strand
GACCGGCACGTGGAATTGTTGGGTCGCGCAAAAGCTTGACCCAACCTACGGCCGATTTGATTGTGTTGGTTAACTGGTTAACACTGCGCGGGGTCGAAAGTTCGAATCAGCCGCAGCAGCGTCTGAGAGCGGAGCGCAGTGTTAACCAGTTAACCAACACAATCAAATCGGCCGTAGGTTGGGTCAAGCTTTTGCGCGACCCAACAATTCCACGTGCCGGTCTTGGATGTTGGGTCGCGCTAAAACGCTTGACCCAACCTACACATCGTCGCGGGAGTTTGAACTGTGGTGCTCTGAGCTGAGGCACCCCCACCCGGAACGCCTAAGCGCTAGCTCGGCCATGAGCCCGACGCGAACACCGAGACACCGATCTATCGCCAAGGCGTTCCGCCCTCCCCCATCGAGGGGGAGGAAGAAAGGAAGGCAAAAAGGCGTGTGGCCTGCCCCGAAGGTCGCCAGATGGATTGTGTAGGGCATCCCACCCCATCAATGCGCCGCTTCCCAGTTGAGCGCGGCTTTGGCGTCGACGTGAATGGGCACAGAAAGTTTTACCGCAGGTTCGGCACTGCCTTCCATCGTCCGCCGCACCACCGTAATTGTCTGGGCGACTTCCGCGTCGGCAACCTCGAAGATCAACTCGTCGTGCACCTGCAGCAGCATCGTCGTGCGCGCGAGCTTGACCTCGGCTAGCGCCTTGGGCATGCGGATCATCGCACGCCGGATGATATCGGCGGCCGAGCCCTGGATCGGCGCGTTGATGGCGGCGCGCTCGAGAAAGCCGCGCATCGAGGGGTTCTTGGTATTGATCTCCGGATAATGAATGCGGCGGCCGAAAATGGTTTCGACGTAGCCCTTGTCGTGCGCGAATTTCTTGGTCGCGTCCATGTAGCCACGGATGCCCGGAAAGCGCTTGAAATAGGTGGTGATGTAGTCGCCCGCTTCCTGCTTGGAAATACCCAGTTGCGCCGCCAGCCCGAACGCCGAGATACCGTAGATGATGCCGAAATTGATCGCCTTGGCGCGCCGTCGCACTTCCGCCGGCATATCCTTGACCGGCACGCCGAACATTTCAGATGCCGTCATGGCATGAATATCCAAGCCGTCGGCGAAGGCCTTTTTCAGCTGCGGAATGTCGGCGATGTGTGCCAGCACGCGCAGCTCGATCTGGCTGTAGTCGGCGGACACCAGCTGCGCGCCCGCGTCAGCGATGAACGCCGTGCGGATTTCGCGGCCTTCCTTGTTACGCACGGGGATGTTCTGCAGGTTGGGATCGGATGACGCGAGACGCCCCGTCGTCGTTGACGCCAACGCGTACGATGTATGAATGCGTCCGGTGTCCGGCTGGATGAAATCCGGCAACGAGTCGGTGTAGGTCGATTTCAACTTCGACAGCTGCCGCCACTCCAGCATCGTGTTGATCAGTTTGCGCGCGTCACCATGAATTTCTTCGTTCGCTGCGAGTTCGTCCAGCAGCCCCGCCCGCGTCTCCCATTGCCCGGACTTAGTTTTCTTGCCGCCCGGCAGCTTCAGCGTATCGAACAGGAACTCGCCGAGTTGCTTGGGCGACGCCAGATTGAATTTATGGCCCGACAACTGCTGCACTTCTTCGTCCAGCTGCGCGATCCTTTGGGCAAACGTCGACGACAACCGCGACAGAATGGGCCGGTCGACCTTGATCCCCGCCCGCTCCATGCTGACCACCACAGGCAGCAGCGGTCGCTCCAGCGTTTCATAGACGGTGGTCATCCGTTCGGCGGCCAGCCGCGGCTTCAGCGCCATCCACAGTCGCAGCGTCACGTCCGCATCTTCGGCGGCATACTCAGTGGCCTTGTCGATCGGCACGCCGGCGAACGTCTTATCCGCTTTTTTCGCACCCACTGCGTGCGCAATGACCGTGTCGAAACTGATCGGACGATGCGCGAGATGTCGCTCGCTCAACGCGTCCATGCCGTGACTGCCGCGCCCGCCGTCGAGCACGTAGGACATCAGCATGGTGTCGTCGAGGCTGTGAATCGCAATGTTGTAACGGTTCAGCACCAGCGCGTCGTATTTCAAGTTCTGCCCGATCTTCAGCACCGACGCGTCTTCGAGCAACGGCTTCAGCATCGCGAGCGCGCTCTTGGCATCCATCTGCCCCGCCACCAGCCCGCTACCGCCGAACAAGTCGCCCGCGCCGCCGTTGTGCGCGAGAGGCACGTAGCAAGCCTGTCCCGGCGCCGTTGCCAGCGAAAACCCGACGATCTCAGCGCGCATAGCGTCGAGGCTGGTGGTCTCCGTATCGAAAGACACACGTCGCGCGGCGGTGGCATCGGCAATCCATTGCGCGAGCCGCGCGGCATCACGCACCGTTTCATATTTCGTCACATCGATCTTCGGCACGCGTGCCGCCTGCAGCGCCTGCAGAGCTGCCGCCGCGAGTTGGGTGCCAGCTGGCGCAGCGCTTCCCTCGGTGGGCGCCACCGCTTGCGCGCGCACGCTGTCGCCAACGGAGCGCTCCAACGGCTGCGGCGCATCCACACCCAGCGCATCCGCCACCCGCTTGGTCAGCGTGTTGAATTCCATCAACTGCAGGAATTCCAGCATAGCCTCTGCGCCTGTCGGTTGCACGCCCAGCTTATCCAGCGCCGCCACGACAGGTACATCCTGCTTCAACCGCACCAGCTCGCGCGAAATCCGCGCCTGCTCGGCGAATTCGATCAGCTTTTCCCGCCGCTTCGGTTGCTTGATCTCGCCGGCCCTCGCCAGCAGACTATCGAGATCGCCGTATTCCTTGATCAGTTCCGCCGCGGTCTTGACGCCGATACCCGGCACTCCCGGCACGTTGTCGGTGGAATCGCCGGCCAGCGACTGCACATCGACCACGCGCTCGGGCCCGACACCGAATTTTTCGATCACCTCGTCGCGGTTGATCGACTTGTTCTTCATCGTGTCGAGCATGCTGATGCCCGGCCCGACCAACTGCATCAGATCCTTGTCCGACGACACGATCGTCACGTCCGCGCCGGCCAGCTGAGCTTGCACCGCATAGGTCGCGATGATGTCGTCGGCCTCGAAGCCATCTTGTTCGATGGACGCGATATTGAAGGCGGTAACCGCATTGCGGATCAGCGGGAACTGCGGGATCAGCTCTTCCGGTGCGGGCGGCCGGTGCGCCTTGTATTGTGGGTAGATCGCGTTGCGGAACGTGGCGCGACCGGCGTCGAAGATCACCGCGATATGCGTCGGCCCGCTGGCCTTGCGACTGTCCTGCAGCAGCTTCCACAGCATCGCGCAGAAGCCGTGCACGGCGCCCACCGGAAGACCGTCGGATGGGCGTGTCAACGGCGGCAGCGCATGGAACGCGCGAAAAATGTAGCCGGAGCCATCGATCAGATAGACATGGCTGCCCTTGCCCACCGGCACGGGTTCGCCGGCCGGCAGCGAGACATGCAGCGCGCGCGCGATCTCGCGCGTCGATTCGGGTGTGTCGGTCATGGCGGGGTTATAGCGGGCCAAATGCCGGTAGTCACCAATCCAGCGGACTATGGTCGGGGACAGCCGCGCGTGCGCGAATTTTGATTTCTCGTACGCTCGAAAAACGGGTGTCTGTCCCCAATCGCGCCCGTCCCCAATCGGATCTACCCCAACACCCGGGCACGCGCGGTGATGTCCGCATTCGACGCATATTCGCCAAGTCCGAAGCTGCTCATTTCATCCTGGCCGGGCAGGGCTGTGATGCCGAGCGCCCGCAGCGCCACATTGATCGGCTGCAAAGGAGCCGCGCGCCGCGCGTTGGCCCCGCCCAGATCGAGCATGGCCGGCCCAACGCTGATATGGCCATGCTGCCAGACCGCCGCTGCTTGCAATTCCGCGCCGTCGATACCATCGCGCTGCAGGTAGGCGATGGGCCCATACTGCGAACAGTCCGCGGCAAAACTCTGATCCGTGGTCGACAGCAGGATGCCCTGATTTTCAGGCCAGTCGCCGGTTCCATATCGATCGTGCATGCGGTCTTGTAATGCGTCGCCGAACGGCAGCACCGCCAACTCGGCGTCGCGAGTCAGCACATAGAACCGGACGTCACCCTGCAGCGCCTTGAACGGCGCCAGCGCCGCACGCGGTCCAACGAACAGTCTGAGAGCATCGGGCATGAAAAACTATCCGCTGCACCAATCCGTCGCGACCATGATCACTGCGGACAGACATAGCCTGTCCCCCCCGGGCTTTTAAAGCAACCGACCGATTCAGGTATCACCTGTTTCGGCAACCATAGCACCACCTTGGGGAAAAAGATCGTAAACCCGATCGTCACCAGGAACACCACGTAGATCGGTAACGCCGCCCTGAGCGCCGCCGAGAATTTCACGCCGACGAATTTCGAAGCCATCAGCAGCACCAGGCCATAGGGCGGCGTGATCAACCCGAACGCCAGCGTCGCAATCAACACCACGCCCATGTGCACCGGATTGATGTTGCCCGCCTCCGTCAGCGAATTGACCAGCGGCATGAAGATAATGATCGTCGGCACCGGCTCGATGAAGTCGCCGATGATCGTGAATAGCAGCACCAGCATCAGCATGATCATGCCGGGATTATTGCCGCAGATGCCGGTGATCCAGTCAGAAATCAGTGCCGCGCCGTGCAGGTAGGCCAGCATCCAGCCGAACGCCGACGCCGCCGCGATCGTGATCAGCGGCAGTGAATAGATGAGGCCCGCATGACAGAAATCATAGGGCAGCCTGCGGATGTGTCCGCGCGCCAGGATGGGAATGATCACCAGCAAGATCCACGACACAGCTACGACGCCCGCTTCAGTCGGCGTGAACCACCCAGTCAGAATGCCGCCGAGCAGGATGACCGGGATCATCAGCGGCAACGCCGCCTCTTTGACCGCGTCGGTGAACTGGCCGAACGTTGCGCGCGGCCGCCGCATGCCGGCGGGTCCGAAGAAATAACAGTAGACCATGAGCCCGAAGCCGATCATCAGCCCCGGCACGATGCCCGCCATGAACAACCCGGCGATGGAGACGTTGCCGACCGCACCGTACACGACGGCGGTGATCGACGGCGGCACCAGCGCGGCGATCGTCGAGGCCGCGGCGATCAACGCCGCGATGAAGGGCGGCGAATATCCCTCTTTCTTCATGGGATCGCCGAGCGCCCGCGTCATGACCGCCACATCAGCCGTCGTCGAGCCGCTCATCTCCGAAAAGAACATCGAGAAGACGGCAACCGATTGCGACAGGCCACCACGGATATGGCCGACCATCGCCAACGACAGGTTAACGATCCGCTGCACGACGTTGGCCGAGCCCATCAATTCCCCGACCAGCAGGAAGAACGGAATAGCCAGCAACGCCTCGCTGTCGATACCGTCGAACATTTTTTGAATAATGGTCGGGAAGCTGACGGTGGTGAAAACGGTACCCAGCAGCACGCCCGCCATCAGCGAAAAGGCCACGGGCACGCCGAGATAACCGAACGTCAGGAACAGCGCCGTCATCATGATGAGAATGGTCGTGTTGCTCATCGGTGAACTGGTCCTGCCGCCGTGTTCTGGAATTCAACGCCCATCATCCATGCCCCGTCGTCATCGGGTCTGCCGGATGGTCGAACCCATTCTTCATGCCGTTAATCAGTTGCTCGATGGCAAACAGCGCAATCAGCGCACCCGACAGCGGTATCGCTGCATAGAGCGATGCGATCGGCGTCAGCGACGGCATGCGGAAACTGCCGAAGCCGCGGATGAAATTCTGGTAACCGTAAACGATCATGACCACCGCGACCCCGATGATCACCAGCCGAATGATCACCTCGACGATGTTGCGTGCACGCCCGGTCAATGTATCGGACATGGCGGTCAGATAGAGATGCTCGTTGCGCCGCGTCGCCACCGCCGCGCCGAAGAAAATGCCATAGACCGACAGCGTCGACGTCACCTCCTGCAGCCACAGCCACGGCGCTCCGGCCAGCCGTGTCAGAATGTCGAAAACCACCGACAAACACAGCAGAAACAACAGCGTCCCGCACAGCATCATCAGCAGCCATTCGAGCGGATCGAGTGCCGGCCATTTCAAGTGTCGCTGGCGATGAGGCACGAGAATGGAAGCGGACATGGAAGCCTTGGTTTTTTAAGGGCGGGCGGTTGGTGACGGGTGTGGGGAACACAGCGTCAGCGCGCCTGATATGACGGCCTTCGGCCCAAATAGGGTCTTGGGCCTGCGTCAGCTGCATGGTTGAAATTTCGGGTCACTGGGACTACCGCGCCCTGCCCATTCCCCTCTGTGGCTACGGGATTCACGCATCTTTGATCGCCTCAGCCACACACCGCTTTCCCGGCTGCAGCGCCCTTCGGCGAGGAGAGCCGGGAACTTTGCCGGTTGGACTGAAGCAAAGCATTGGCCAATTGCACTTTATTCCGACCGGAAAGGATCCCGGATATTTGGCCAGCGCAACAAGCGCTGCCCAAATTCCAGGAACGCGGAAGAGGAGAGGCCCGGCACCTCGCTTACTTGATCGCCTGGACCAGCTTGGCGATTTTCGAGGCGTGCGGGCCGAGTTCGCCTGCGAGCTTTTCGAGCATGGGCGCTGCGACCTTTTGCATACCGCTCTTATCGACCCCGGTAACGATCTTGACGCCGATCTGCGTCAACTTAGTTTGCGACTGATGTTCCAACTCGAGCGCCTTGCTTGGTTGCAGCTTGCCGACTTCATCGGCCGCCGCCTGCACCCAGCCCTGCTGCTCCGGCGTCAGCGACTTCCATAATTTATCTGATACCCAGATCAGGCTGTTGTTGGCCTCGTGCTCCGTCATCGACATCACCGGCGCGACTTCGTAGTGCTTGTTGACGAGATAGACGTTGACGCTGTTTTCTGCCGCGTCGACCACGCCGGTCTGCAGCGACGTATAGACACTCCCGAAGG
Organism: Hyphomicrobiaceae bacterium; assembly: GCA_025351355.1. Classification (GTDB taxonomy): domain Bacteria; phylum Pseudomonadota; class Alphaproteobacteria; order Rhizobiales; family Hyphomicrobiaceae; genus JABFRJ01. The sequence continues at coordinate 39,069 of JANXWC010000144.1, read as the reverse complement.
GCATATGCACCGTCTGCGTTCCATACACCGGGAACGTCGCATCTTCCGTAGCCGTCGCCTGCACGCGGATCTTCAGACCCTTCATGTCGTCGATCGACTTGATCTCTTTCTTCGAATAGATATTGCGAAAACCGAGCGTCATCAGTGTCAGTGCGTGTGCGCCGGGGACCGTCTCGTCGATCATGCCGCGCACGGCCTTCGACACTTCGGGATCGGCCAGCGACTTGATCAGATGCGGTTCGTCGCGGAACAGGAAATGCAGCGAGAAGACGCCAGCCTGCGGCGACACTGTTGCAGCATTCGCCGTTGCGGTGATGCAGAAATCGAGATCGCCGGCCTTGATCAACTGCAGCAGCTGCGGTTCCTGTCCGAGCTGCGCGCCTGGATACTGATCGGTGCCCATCGTCCCCTTGGAGACTTCAGCCAGCTTTGCATTGAAGATGTCGCCGGCCACACCATAGCCGGTCGGCTTTGGTTGATCGTAGGCGAAGCGATATTTGGTTTGCGCTAGCGCCTCACTCGACATCAGACAGCCAAATGCGACGACCGACGCGAATGCGGTCAAAACGCTCCGCCTGGAATTGACTGCGAAAACACTTTCCATGCCTATTTTTCCTCCCGTTTCAGGTTATTTTTGTTGAGGCTAACACTACCCCCAGCTACTAACCAAGCCGTATTTGAGCCGTGCGGCCGCTTGTTGGTGACAGCTGCTTGATGGAGCGGGCTCGCAATGTTATTGAATTGTTCGTTGCAACGCCAACATCAGGAGGCTCAGCATGACCCACAGGTTTCTCTGTCCTGTCCGCTCCGCCTTTTCGATCGCGGTTGTCTGAAACCTACTGGCCTGCGTCGTCTGACGCTGCCGCCGCAAATCAAAACCTGAGCCGATAGGATCCGGGTGGCATAAGCCGACCGGCTTTTTCGCATCCTCACGATTGGGCTCAGCATGACCGCCATCTTGAAATCAATGTCGTCCGCAATTGTCGTGCGGGCTTTTGTGCCTGCGACCGCGACGGCTAGTGAATGGCAGGCCTACCATGAATTCTGCAGGGTTCGTGCGCGGGACGACGATCCCAACTGGCCGCTGGAAAGCGATGCCGATCGTCAACGCCACATCCTGCAGCAGTGGCCGTTGGGCGAGCAGTTCCGGTTCATTGCTTTGATCGACGATCGCATCGCGGGCAATCTGGGGGTGTCGCGCCGACGTGCGGGAACGCCGGATTATGATTTGCATGCGCCGTTCGCGTGGGCTTGGGGCGGTGTGCGCAAAGATGTGCGACGGCTGGGTGTTGCCACACGTTTGCTCGGTGCGGCGGCGGACTTCATGACGGAAAACCGTCAGACCACCGCGACAGCCAGCACGCAATTTGAAGACGGGCGGGCGTTTTTTATTCGCATCGGCGCCGTCGAGAAACTTCGCGTCATGGAAAATCGTCTCGACATGGCTGGTGTCGATTGGGACGCGATCGCCGCGTGGCAGCAGTTGGCCCAAGCCGTCGAGCCGCCGCTGCGGTGGGAAGTCTATAACCAGCGCGTGCCGCTTGATCGATACGAGACGCTGGCGCCGGCGATGTCGCAATTGTTCAATGATGCGCCGCAGGGAACGCTGGAGCAAGCGCCGATGCAATACAACCGCGCAACGCTTGAGACGTGGTACGCCGACATCGATGTGAGTGGCGGCAATCACTTCCTGGTGCTGCTGTTGCATGGCGATGAATTGGTTGCGATGTGCGATGCCACCTGGACGGCACAGTTCCCCGATCGCGCGTTTCAGAACTTGACCGCGGTGACGCGGGCGTGGCGGGGCAAGGGGCTGGCCAAGGCGGTCAAGGCGCGGATGATGTGGCTGATGCGGGAAACGCATCCGGGTATCAAAATGATCATCACGACGAACGCCAACGTCAATGCGGCGATGCTGGCGATCAATCGCCAGCTCGGATTCGTGCAACACAAGGATGTCAGGACGTATCAGATTTCGCGCGATCAGCTGCGGCTGGCGGCGGCTGAGGTCCGGGGCGGGTGAGGTGGATTCAGGCCAACGTCGGGGCTTGCCCGTCGTCGCTGCAGGTCTTACGGAGGAAGTCGGCTTCGCTGGCAGCGCCAAAGGGCATCTTCATGACCATCCCCAATGAATATCCGTCGCTGAATTTCGGGCTGGGTGAAACGGCCGATCAGTTGCGCCGGACGGTGCGCAGCTTCACGGCCAGCGAGATCGCGCCGATCGCTGCCGAGATCGATCGCAGCAACGAGTTTCCCCGGCAGCTGTGGCCGAAGATGGGTGCTTTGGGACTGCACGGCATCACCGCCGAGGAGGAGTACGGCGGCAGCGGCCTCGGATATCTCGAACACTGCATCGCCATGGAGGAAGTCAGCCGCGGATCGGCATCGGTCGGGCTCAGCTATGGCGCGCATTCCAACCTGTGCGTCAACCAGATCAGCCGTAACGGCTCCAAGGCGCAAAAGGCAAAGTATCTGCCCAAACTGATCTCAGGCGAGCACGTCGGCGCGCTGGCGATGAGCGAACCGGAGGCCGGGTCCGACGTCGTCTCGATGCGGCTGCGCGCCGACAAAAAAGGCGACCGTTACGTGCTCAACGGCACGAAGTTCTGGATCACCAATGGCCCGTGCGCCGATACGATGGTGATCTACGGCAAGACCGATCTCAACGCGGGCGCGCGGGGCATTACGGCGTTTTTGGTCGAGAAGGATTTCAAGGGTTTCAAGGTGGCGCAGAAGCTCGACAAGTTGGGCATGCGCGGGTCGGACACGGGCGAACTGGTGTTTGAGGATTGCGAAGTGCCGGAGGAGAATGTGCTGGGGCATGTGGGTAAAGGCGTGAACGTGCTGATGAGCGGGCTCGACTACGAGCGCGCGGTGCTGGCGGCAGGCCCTATCGGCATCATGCAGGCGTGCTTGGATCTGGTCGTGCCATATATTCATGAGCGCAAGCAGTTCGGCCAACCGATCGGCACCTTCCAGTTCATCCAAGGCAAGGTCGCGGACATGTATACAGAGCTGAACGCGACACGGGCTTATGTCTACGCGGTGGCGCGTTCGTGCGATCGGGGTGAAACCACGCGCAAGGATGCGGCAGGGGCCATTTTGTACGCGGCGGAACGCGCCACCAAGCATGCGCTGGATGCCATACAGATTCTGGGCGGGAACGGCTACATCAACGATTACGCGACGGGGCGCCTGTTGCGTGACGCCAAGCTCTACGAGATCGGCGCGGGAACCAGCGAGATCCGCCGTATGTTGATCGGCCGCGAATTGTTCGAAGAAACGAAGTAAGGCCGGATTCGTATAGATTGGAGCGCTTGATGGCGCAGCACTATGACACGATCGTCGTCGGCGTGGGCGGTATGGGCTCTGCAGTTGCCTATCAGCTGAGCGCGCGCGGACAACGCGTGCTCGGCATCGAACGCTTCGAGTTGGGGCATGGCCGCGGTTCCAGCCACGGCGAAACGCGGATTATCCGTCTCGCCTATTTCGAGGGCAGCGCGTATGTGCCGTTCGTGCGACGCGCCTATCAGCTGTGGCAGGACCTGAGTGCAAAAGCCGGCGCGCCACTATTGCATCGCACGGGTTCGCTTGAGATGTCTGAACGGGGATACGACTTCGTCGATCGGTCGCGGGCGTCGTGCGTCGATCATGGGCTGCCGCATGAGATGCTTGACGCGGACGAAGTGATGCAGCGGTTTCCGGCGTTCAAGGTCACGCCGACGACGCGCGCGATTTTCCAACCGGACGGCGGTTACGTGTTGTGCGAAGCAGGAACACACGCACATGCGACGCTTGCCGCGCAGAACGGTGCAACGCTCAAGTTTGGTGAAACTGTCCTGGAATTCCAACCTACCGCGGATGGCGGTGTCGCGGTGCACACCGACAGGGCGCGCTATACGGCAGGACAATTGGTGCTGACGGCCGGGCCATGGATGGGGCAGTTGGTGCCCAGCCTCGGTGAGAATCTGGCGACCTTCAAACAGGCGGTGGCGTGGTTTCGGCCCGCTCGGCTCGAGCTGTTCAAGCCTGCGGCGTTTCCGGTGTTCATCCACTTCAGCGAAGACGGCGAGTTCTACGGTCTCCCCATGCACAGCGCGCGCGGCGTCAAAGTGGGTGGACCCCATTTTGCGCGCGAACCAATCGATCCGGATGCACGCGAGCGGGAGGCGTCGCCTGCACAAATCAAGGCGTTGCAGGATTTCGTGGGCCGTCACCTGCCGGCCGCCAGCGGGCCGGCCATTGACACGACGGCGTGCATCTACACGAAGACGCCGGATGAGCATTTCATCATCGATCGGTTGCCGCAGTTGCCGCAAGTCGTGGTGGTGTCGGCATGCTCGGGGCACGGTTTCAAATTCGCGCCGGCGATAGGGGAGATCGTCGCCGAATTGGTCATCGATGGGCGATCGAAGTTGGATATCACCCCGTTTGCGTTGGCTCGCTTCGAGGCGGTGCAAACCAGCCTATAACGGGCACTCGTGCGAATGGATCAAAAGGGTTCGAGTAGCGACGAAACAGGATTCCTAGGTGAGGGCTGAGGTAACCACCAGAACGCCGCCGAGCGGGTATAGGGCGTCAGCTGAAACCTCACTACCGTCCGTGACTGGAACGGACCAAGAACTCGTCGATATGGGCCAGATTCGGACGAAATCATCCGTCAAGGATGGACGTCAAAGCCCTCCTCATCTTGGGGCGGGGTGGATCGAGAGGCGGCAATGAAAGGCAAACTACAGCCGATTAGCTCGTTTGAAGCTAGATCCATAATTACTTCAATGAATCGGTTAAATCTGGACGATGCGGATTACGACCACCTTCTCCGCCGCGTAAACCGCCTCATAACTGGCGTACCCCTTGCGGGCACAGTGATTAAGCCGCGTACGAGATTGTATAGAGGGCGTAAGTGCCGCACCAAACTGATGCAACTTAGCGACCTAGGAGCCCCACCGGTCACCGCCGTTGTCAATTTTCAGCGCTGCAATCCGCCAAACGATCCAATGTTTTATTGTGCCACGCATCAAGCCACCGCTTGCTACGAATTGAATGCGGCAGTAGGAGAGATCGTTTATATAAGTTGCTGGCACGTCAAGAATGAATTTCTGACCCAGGTCATCCCTCCAGATCGAATGAGCAAATCGACAGATAGCAGACTTGCGATGATCGCAACGTTTTTTGAAACGAAATTTTCCCAGCCGATCCATGAGACCTTTTCAAGCCAGTACAAGATTACCTCGGCGATAGCTGACAGGCTTACTGCAAAGGAGTTTAACTTGACGGCGCCAACCGATGCTCCAAATCGGGAGGCGTATCTCCACGGGGTCGGTTGCCTTCTGTATCCTTCGGTTGCCTATCCGAAGGAAGCCGAGTGTTTGGCTATCCGTCCCCGCATTGTTGAAAGTTGCTTGGAGCTAGCCTACGTGGAGGAATGGCAAGTTACCGCAATCGGAGCAGGTGAAGTATCAATTCAACGATTGGACGTTTCAGGTTCATTTGAGAATGGTGAGATTGGATGGACAGGCAAGCCACTTCATTGGACGTTGAAGGAAGCAGGCCAGTTAGTGACCGCAACAGCAGAGCCAGACGGGTGGGTCTTGCGGAACGAGGATGGAACACTGGTGAGGCCGGGCTAAAGCGATGCCGTCCGTTGTGGGTCAAAACCGTCACCCGCCGCTCATGACAATGGCTCGATGGGAACGCTCGGTCTAGGCCTATAAGCGGACTCCTTACCTGGCAATCCTGTTTCGTTGCTACTCGAACCCCTCAAAAGCCGGCGATGTCGAGTGTCTTGCATTTTTTCTCGGCCAGCAGATCGTTGTAAGCCTTCAGGCGGGCGCGCGACTGGCGATTTTCTTCGTCGACATCGAGATTGGAACCGCCGCCGAAAAACGGCTTGGCGGCTGCCTGCATGGTCGTCGTCGTTGACGTGACCTTCGGTCGGTTCGGGCTGTCTTTCAGTCGCGACATGATGATCTGCATGGAGCCGGTCAGTTTCGGGCAACTCAGCGCGCGTTCCTCGGCACTTACGACATAGGTACCGCTTTTCTCGATGGTGCCGCCGTGAAACGGTGTCAGCTGGGCCGGCAGTTTCGCAGGACCATCGGGCGAATATCCGGGCGCTGCCGCAGCGCAGCCGGCCAGCGATAGGGTAAACCAAAGCAGCGGCACGGCAGTTCGCATGTGAAAAACAGGCTCCAATGGGCAGCGTGACTTGCAGACAGCAAGATGGCACGAGGGTGGCGCTACGGCGCTGTTGGGGTTACGTTGCGCCAAGATCGGCTGCAAGAGGTTCCCATGGCTCACTCCACGACTTCCGTCGACGCCGTGCTTTTCGACGTGTTCGGCACGGTTGTCGATTGGCGCGGCAGTATCATCGCAGAGTTGAAATCATTCGGTGCGGAACGCGGCTTAAGCGTGGACTGGGAGAAATTCACCGATTCCTGGCGCGGCCTTTATCAGCCATCAATGGAGCAAGTGCGCAGCGGACGGCGGCCATGGACCATTTTGGATGTGCTGCACCGGGAAAGCCTGGATACCCTGCTTGAGCAACACAAGCTGACGGCGCTCAGCGAAGCCGATCGAGTGCACCTGACGAAGGTGTGGCACCGGTTGCAACCATGGCCAGATGTCGTCGCCGGGCTGACGCGCCTCAAGTCTCGCTTCATCATCGGTACGCTATCGAACGGCAATGTGGGCCTGCTGGCCCGGATGGGCAAAAATGCCGGGTTGCCGTGGGACGTCGTGCTTGGGGCGGAGACGGCACGGGCTTACAAGCCGCTGCCGGAGGCCTATCGCGCGGCCGCGCGGCTGTTGAACGTCGAGCCGCAACGGCTCATGCTTGCGGCCGCACACAATGGCGATCTGGCTGCCGCGGCTCGCGAAGGGCTGAAAACGGCATTCATTCCGCGTCCAACGGAACACGGTCCGCTGCAAAAGATCGATCTGGCGCCCGATGGCGCGTGGGATTATGTGGCAGACGATTTCGGTAAATTGGCCGATCAGCTCGGCTGCTCCTGAACGGCGACGATCACCGGCGTTTCGATCGCTACGACCGGGGATGACAAACCCAGGGCGAGCTGCACGGGCCGGAACGACCGGCGATGCAACTCGGTGACGCCGAGGTGCTTGATGGCGCGTTGATGCTCCGCCGTGCCGTAACCTTTGTGCCGCTCAAAGCCATAGCCCGGGTAAGTCTCGGACAATTCGATCATCAGCCGATCGCGCGTAACCTTGGCGACAATGGACGCGGCGGCAATGGACAGGCAGCGGGCGTCGCCCTTGACGATGGTGCGGGTCTGGCAGGGGACGCGTGGTGCGCGATTGCCGTCGATGAGGGCGAGGCGGGGTTTGATTTTCAGCTGCGCTATGGCTTCGGCCATGGCCCACATTGTGGCCTGGAGAATGTTATCGCGGTCGATGCGAGTAACGTCGGCGATGCCAATACCGACATCGGCTGTGGCGAAAATACGCGGAAACAGCAGGGCGCGAGTTTCGGCGTCGAGCGCCTTTGAGTCGGCGATGCCCGCCGGTATTTGATCTGAGTTGAAGACGACGGCGGCGGCGACCACTGGGCCGGCCCAAGGGCCGCGTCCGGCTTCATCGACGCCGGCAATAGGCCCGCCAGCGAGCTGCAACTCGTTGAATTCCAGCTCAAAGGTCGCTTGCATCGGTCCGCCTCCCATCGCCGGTGGCCGACCATCGCTAGATTCTACGGACTTAGTCAAAAGGTGCCGGCACGTTTATCGCCGAGCGTGGCGCTGGTGCACGCTTGGTCGATTGTGGTTCGTTAGGCGGACGCCTTGCGGCGGACGAGCAACTTCGCCAGGAACGGCGTGGATTTGTCGACGGCGACGAGGCCCGCCTCGGTGAACAGCGCGTCCAGATCGTCGATGGCGTAGTGGCGATAATAGGGTTCGTGGAAGCGCACGGGGAACGCTTCGAGTAAGCCGTCCCATTGCGGTTTGTCGCCCATCTGCAGGCTGTCCATGAATACGAGCGAGCCGCCGGGTTTCAGCACGCGCGCCATTTCGCGAGTGACACGGCGCCGCACATCCGGGGGCAATTCGTGGAAGAGGAAAATGCTGGTGACGATGTCCTGGCTGGCCGCGGGCAGCGGAATATCCTCGGCGTTGGCCGCTAGCCAGGTTGCCGGCTGGCAATCGGCGAAGTTCCGTTCCGCTTCGCTCAGATAGGCGCGTGATAGATCCAGACCGGTCAGCGGCAGCCGCGGAAAGGCCAGTCTGGTCTGGCGCAAAAATCGGCCGGTGCCGCAGGCTACATCGAGCAGCGCGAGGCGCCGCTGGTCATGACCGCGGACGATGTCGGCCACCGCAGCCAGGACGCGTCGACGCATAGGGCCGGCGGCACCCATGAACAGCGTCTCGACTTGTACATCATAGAGGCGGGCGGAGTCGTCCGATAGATAGCCACCTGTCTGGAAGTGGAAATCCTGAGTGTAATAGTCCGGCAGGGACTGGTTTTGCGGCAGTGGAATCGACGCTACCGATGCGGTATCCTCGGAGGCACGCCGGGCGAGGGCAACCGGCAGATCCGAAAGCATGGCGCGGACCCGATTCAGATACTGACGGGGAGTGTCGCCCGCCTCCGGCAAGCGTGGATAACGCCCGTCACCGACGTCTTTGGCGTCGTCGGCGATCAATTGCCTGAGGTCCTCAAGCAGGGCGCGAAAACTCGGCACGGGTCGCTTCGGTTTGTAGGTTGAGGACATGCCGGCGGCACGAGTTTCGCGATCGATATAACGGCTCAAGGCCCAGTACCAGCCCAGCCGCACAGTTTGCGTGGCGGCTTGAGCAGACATGGCCATCGAATCGCGCATTGGTTGATTCATTTTTTTAATAGTATTTCAAGTTGTGACCGAAGGAACCGACTGAACAACTGATCATCGACCCTATTTATCCACAGAATTTGGTCCGAAACGAAGTCATTGTCGATTTTCATACTCAGAAAACTATCGTGCAGGCGAAATATTCTTGGTACGGTAGCAATATTCGATGTTCCCTCCCCCATACGGACATCGAATGCATTCCCCGACCTGCCCTAGGTCGGGGATTTTTTTGTCTGTGACAATCGTTAATCAAACCCATTTATGAAAATTCAAGAGCTTTCCCGCATAACCAACAAGACAATCGTGTTTTTGTTGCAGCGGGATGCAAAATGTCAATTTCGTCACGCACGAATAATGGGCGGCGCTTTTTCCGCAATGAACGCGGTAACGTTGCGTTAATTTTTGCGGGCGCCATATTCGTGTTGGCCGGCATGGTCGGCTTGGCTATCGACTATGGGCGCCTGACCTCTATGCGCCAGGAACTTCAGTCGCTCGCTGACAACGCACTGGTTGCAGCGGCGACCTCAGCGAAGTCAAGTTCCGACTATCAGCCGACAGCGGCAAATCATTTCAATACCAACTGGGACATGAAAACCCGGCTCGCGCCCGCGTCGATCAAAGTTTCGGACAGTGGCAACAATGAGCTGAGTGCGGTCGCCAATACGGTGTTGCCGATGACCTTCATGAAGGTACTCGGGTTTGCCAAGATCGACGTCGGCGTAAAAGCGTCGATCGTGTATGGGCAAAATTCGGCCGAAATGGCGCTGGTGCTCGACACGACCGGCTCGATGAGCGGCGCGCCGCTGCAGGGTCTGCAGTCCGCGTCGAAGACCTTGCTCGACACGGTCTACGCCACGCCAGGGGCCGACGAGAAAGTGCGCGTGTCGGTGGTCCCGTTCGCGCAGTACGTGAATGTCGGAACTTCAAATCGGAATGCTTCGTGGATGAACGTGCCGAAAGACACGTCGACCACGACCAATCAGTGCTCGACCTCGGCGCCGATCATTTCGCAATCGGGTTGCTCGACGCAGACCGCGACAGGCTACAACGACGGCGTGCCTTATACTTATCAATATCAGCAATGTACCAACACGACCTACGGTCAGCCGGTGACGACCTGTGGTCCGCAGACATCGACGGTGACGTGGAACGGATGCGCGGGATCACGCAACTATCCGTTGGATAACCAAGCGGCAGTCGGCAACGACAGGGTTCCCGGTGTCATGAACGTGTGGTGCGGTAGCGAAGTGCTGCGCCTCACGAAGGATCGCTCGACGATCGATGCGGCAGTCGATGGGCTTACAGCCGGCGGCGACACCTATATTCCGGCAGGGTTGTTATGGGGGTGGCGGACGCTGTCGCCGGATGCTCCTTATGCCGACGCGACATCAAGCACCGGGGAGAACGCGGCGCGCAAGGTGTTGGTGCTGATGACCGACGGCGCAAATACGCGCTCGCCTAATTATCCGGACCATGAAGGCTACGACGCGGCGAGCGCCAATACGCTGATGGCGGAAACTTGTGCGGCCATCAAAGCCGCAAAAATCATGGTATATACGGTTGCGTTCAACGTGACCGACCAAGCGGCCAAGGATCGGCTGACAGCTTGCGCTTCATCGGCAAGCCAATTCTTCGATGCGCCCTCGGCATCCGAATTGAAGGCGGCATTCGAGGCGATCGGCAAGGCGATGGCGGCAATATATCTGAAGAGTTGATCAGTTCACGCCCACCGCCCGTAACGCCAAGGTGCGAAGGGATGCCGGCTGGCGGTTATATCGGGCGCGGGATCAAAGCCGGCGGTACCGCCCGGCCGACAACGGACAATGCGCGCCAACGTCAGCCACGAGCCCCGCCAGGCGCCGTTCAATTCGATGCAGGCGAGACCGTATTCCGAGCAGGTCGGCAGGTGACGGCACTCCGCTCCGATCAGCGGCTTCAAGGTCCAGCGATAGACGCGAATGGGCAGCTGGGCCATACGCCGGGCGAACAGATGGGCGGGCGTGCTCATGGTTGGGCGACCGACAGGTGCGACTGCCGCTTGGCGTCGATCTGGTTTAAGGCATTTTCGACGGCATCGAAGACCAGCAGCACGGAGGCGTGCCGGCCCTTATACGCGCGCACCGGTTCCAGCACCGCCAAGTCCGCCCAGCGTCCAGCCGGGGGCGCGCCGTTGGCCTTCAACATCGCCCGCATTTGTGCGCCGATTAGGCGCAGCTCGGAAGCCGTGGTGCCGACAATTTCGCGCCCCACGACAGAACACGCGGATTGGCCAAGCAGGCAGGCTTTGACCACCTGGGCGAATTCGGACACCTTACCGCCTGCCACGGAGAGATCGATAATGACCGTGGAGCCGCACAGCTTGGAATGCGCGGTGGCGGTTGCATCGGCGTGCGGAATCCTGCCAGTGTGCGAAATGGCGCCCGCAAGTTCGAGGATGCGCGCGCTGTAGATGTCGTCGAGGTCGGGCACTGCTTGTCCTCATGCGAAATTCGGGTTTGAGCGGAACCGGATCGGTTCCAATATAGTCTGCAAAGGGCGACAAACAAAATGTCGTTGGGAAATCTGCAAATTCAAGCCCGGCAGCCTGCGCCGATTGCTATGCGAACGATGATCGAACCGATTGGAATCATCTGACATGACGAGTTTTTCTCCAATTTTTGCCAGCCAGGGAACAGCTGAGGAGGTTGAGGCTGGCACTGTGTTTCAGCCGAAATACGACAACCACGGATTGATCGCCGCCATCGTGACGGACGCAGTCACTGGTAAAGTTTTGATGTTTGCCTGGATGAACGCTGCAGCCTTGGCGCTGACAATCGAGCACAAGGTCGCCCATTTCTGGTCGCGGTCGCGACAGAAGCTTTGGCTTAAAGGCGAGGAAAGCGGCAATCTTCTCGATGTTGTCGAAATACGGACTGACTGCGACCAGGACACGATGCTGCTTTCGGTAAAGGTGCGGGGAGCCGGAGTTGCGTGCCACACTGGCGCCGCCAGTTGCTTTTATCGAACCTTGAGCTACAGCCCAGCCACTGGGGGCGTTGGGTTGCAGAAACAGCCGATCTAGGGAAACCGACGCAATTAATGTCTCCTTTTATGCCATTGCCTATGCTGCTGGTGGTTTCTTGCTAGGCTTGTATTAAGCGCCCCGTGACAACATGTCAGGGGGCAGTCCGTTGTATCGGCCCGAGGGTTGCATGGCAGTGAACGAAGGCTATCGGCCCAATCTGATTGAAATGCGGGACGACCGTCATGGGTGATTTCAAGATCGGACTGGCGTTGGGCGGGGGTGTCGCTCGCGGATGGGCGCACATTGGTGTGCTCAGGACGTTGGAAGCGGCGGGCATCGTGCCTGACATCGTCGTCGGCACCTCGATCGGATCGGTGGTGGGCGGCTGCTATGTGGCCAACGAACTCGATGAACTTGAGGATTTCGCCCGCTCACTGACGCGGCGCAAGGTATTGGGCTATCTGGACTTCAATTTCGCGGGGTCAGGGCTGATCACCGGGCAACGGCTCAACGACCGGCTCGACATCAAGCTGCGCGATCTCAGCATCGAGAAGCTGGCGCGCCGCTTCGTCGCGGTGGCGACCGAGATCGGTACCGGCCACGAGGTGTGGCTGTCGCGCGGCAAGCTGGTGGATGCGATGCGCGCGTCATATGCGCTGCCCGGGATCTTCAGGCCGGTGGAGATCAACGGTCGCTGGCTGTTCGATGGTGCGCTGGTCAATCCGATCCCGGTCTCGGTCGCGCGGGCGCTCGGCGCGCGCTATGTGATCGCCGTCAATATCAATGCCGACCTCAGCGGACGCGGCTCGATGGCGCCGATCATGTCGGAGCATTTCGACGAGGCGAAAATGCCCGCGGAGCCGGCGCAACAACCGAGCGCGCAAATGACGGGCGACGCCAGCAGCATGCTGACGCGAAACGGCCGGGCGTTGAAGAAAATGCTGCAGCGGCAATTCTTCGGGCCGTCCGATAGCGGGCCAGGCATTTCAACGGTCATGACCGAGGCTTTCAATATCGTGCAGGACCGTATTGCGCGCTCGCGCATGGCGGGTGATCCGCCCGATGCCGTCATTGCGCCGCGCGTCGGCGATCTCAGCCTGTTCGATTTCCATCGTGCCGACGAAATGATTACCCGCGGTGAAAATGCGACCAAGCGTGTGCTCGATGAAATTCAGCGTGAAATCGAACTGATGCGGCGTTTCACGCCACGCAAACAACCGGCGATGTGACGATTTCTGTAGGGGGCGGTTTGAACCCATAAAGGCTGTCATCGCGCCTGAGTCCGGCGCAACAAGCCAAATCTGCAACCCGAAAGTTGACGTCATGGGCCGGCGATCAAAAATCCCTGAATTTGCTCAGGCTGAGATAATGTCACGCCAGGTAATCGAAGCCGAAATCGATCGACTAAGTAGTAGTCTCAAGACAGTCAGAAATAGCGGCGCCGCGTTCCATGAGCGCGTTCGATTATTGTCGCGATGGGAGGGCGTACTTCAGACGAGGTTCGGTGTAGCGCGGCCAAAACGACCCAACAGGAATATTTGATTAGCTTTGTGTTGGTGTGGGTGCGGGCAATTTCTTGCGCCGATCGTGGCTCCTTCGGGCGTTTCTACCCCGTGTAAATCACTCTATTCTCGCCTTGAGTGGGCCACGAACGGGACGTAATTTGAGTGAGGCTTGCCGTTTGTCAACACCGCCGCGATGTACTATATTTCTGAGAAAGCGGGACCCAATCAAGCTAGGTCAGTTATGACGAAAATCGAAGAGATCAAAGACGCTATCGTTACGCTGCCCGATATGGACAAGTCCGAGCTGAAACGCTGGCTCGATGAAATTGATGCTGCACTGTTCGATGATAAGATCGAGGCCGATGCTGCGTCCGGGAAGCTGGATGACTTGATCGCGAAGGCTCGCGCAAACTTCAAGGCTGGTCGTCACACCCCCCTCTGATCGGCATGGTGCGTGGCACATACGGCTGATCCCGATTTTTGGCGGCACTACCGCACTCTGCCACGCTCGGTCCAAGAGCGAGCGGACAAAGCCTTTGACCTATTGAAACACTCACCAGACCATCCATCGCTGCACCTCAAGAAGCTCAAGGGCCACGACGGCCTTTGGTCTGCTCGTGTTGGTTTGGACTATCGTATATTGGCGACCGAGCAAGATGCAGGGTTGCATTGGTTCTGGATCGGCAGTCACGCCGACTACGATAAGATCGTGAGCCGATAGACGCATCGGCGGACTACGCTTGGAAATACAAGCCCACAAGGGACATTTTGCTCCGTGGCGCGACCGGCACTTCCAACTGAGGCACGACCGGCGTGTGAACTCACGCGACACTAACCCGACTGCCGTCGCGCGCTGCCTTTTTGATGGCGTCGATGACCTGCAATGTGCGCAGGCCTTCGCGTCCGGAAACCAACGGTTTCTCGGCGCCACGAATGACGCGGCAGAAGTGTTGGATCTGCAGGCGCAACGGATCTTGGTGTACTGCATATGTCCGCTCGACCGAGAACGGTTGCAGCCAGGAGCGCGTATCTTTGTTGCCCCATATTTCCAGTTTGGGAATAGTCAGTGAACCGTGCGTGCCGCCGATCGTGTAGCAACACTGATCAGACTGTGGATAGACGGGGTTTTCGCCGGTCGTGTGTTCCCAACTCCAGGGCGCAACGATCGTATCTGAAACTGAAAACGTGCCGATAGCACCGTTTTCGAAGGCCAACAGCACCGCTGCGGTTTCTTCGATCGGGAAGTTCCTGACGATGTTGGCGGTCAGCGCCTGCACGGACGCGATCTCGCCGATCAGATAGCGCAGCAAGTCGACGTCATGGATGAGGTTGGTGAGGATCGGGCCGGCGCCGGACTGGCGCCGCCATTCGACGTCGAAATAATCGTCGGGCTTCATCAGCCAGAAGAACCCGTGGGCGCTGACGAGGCGGCCAAGCCGGCCACTGGTGATAATCTCCTTGGCGCGCTGGATCATGGGATTGTGACGGCGGTGATGGCCGACGAGTAGCGACACACCCGCCACTTCGGCTGCGGCAACCAGGCGTGCGCCCTCATCCAAGTCGTCGGACAACGGCTTTTCGATCAGCGCAGGAATGCCGGCCGCGACCGCTGCGAGACCGTTTTCGACATGCAACATATTGGGCGTTGCGAAGATGATGCCATCCGGTTTTCCGGCCGCTAGCAGGGCTGCAAGATCTGGAAACCAGCCGACACCGCAAGCGCGCGCGAGGTCGCAGGCGACGGGTAACGGATCGACGACAGCTGCGAGGATTGCCGCCGGTTCGGCCAGGATATGTTGGATGTGGCGTTTGCCGATAAGACCGGCGCCGGCGACCGCGATCCTGACAGGTGCTGCCATGAAGCGAACTCTCCGGTACCAGCTTAAATGCGGCTGTCCGTAGCCGCGAAAGACGGCGCATGGCACAGTACGCCTGAGCACACGCGCGCCATAAATCGATCCCCCAAAGACGAGCCCTCCAATGCCCAAACCTTCTAAAGCACGAACCACCGCCACCAAGCGCAGCGCCACACCGATGACCGGCGGCATGGCGATTGCCGCCCAACTGATCGTCAACGGCGTCGATACCGTGTTCGGCCTGCCCGGCGCGCAGATGTATCCGTTTTTCGATGCCTTGCAGCAGCGCGCCGACGTGGTCCGTACCATCGGCGCACGGCACGAACAAGGCAGCGCTTACATGGCGTTCGGCTACGCCCGCTCGACCGGCAAACCCGGCATCTGCTCGGTCGTGCCGGGCCCCGGCCTGCTCAACGCCACTGCTGCACTCGCCACCGCCATGGGCGCCTGCGCTCCCGTCCTGTGCGTCACCGGCCAAGTTCCCAGTCAGTTCATCGGCCGCGGCCGCGGTCATCTGCACGAGTTGACCGATCAGCTGGCAACCATCCGCGGTCTCGTCAAATGGGCCGCCCGCATTGAACGCACCTCCGACGCGCCCGCCATCGTCAACGAGGCCTTCCGGCAGATGCTGTCAGGCCGGCCCGGCGCCGTGTGCATTGAGATGGCCTGGGACCTGATGGCCCAACAGGAGCCCGTTAATTTGTTCCCCCCAGCCGTTATTGAACCCGCGCACCCCGCTTCAGCGAGCAGCCTCAAGGCGGCAATAGCGCTCCTGGCACAGGCAAAAAATCCGATGATCTTCACTGGCTCCGGCGCCCAGCATGCCAGCGCCGAAGTTATGGCACTCGCCGAGTCGCTCGACGCACCCGTAACCGCCTTTCGCGGCGGACGAGGTGTCGTCTCAAATGATCATCCGCTCGGCATCACCTGCGCCGAAGCAATGGCGCTGTGGCCGCGCTGCGACGCGCTCATCGGTATCGGCACGCGTCTGGAGCTGCCGTACATGCGCTGGACCGGCATGATGAGCCTGATCGATAAGCCCACCGCCCCGCCGCACCTCATCCGCATCGACATCGATCCCGCTGAAATGACACGGCTGATCCCGCACGCAGCCATTCTGGCCGACGCTGCTCAAGGCGCCGCAGCGCTGCGTGAGGCTATCACGCATCAGCCTGAGGCACGTCTCGATCGATCAGAGTGGCGCTCGCACACCGCAGCCGCGCGTCTGGCAACGACAAAAGCGATCCAGAAGATCCAACCGCAGATGAGCTATCTCGACGTCATTCGCGACGTGCTCCCCCGCGACGGAATCCTGGTCGAGGAACTCTGCCAGGCCGGTTTCACGTCGGCTTTTGGCTATCCGGTCTATCAGCCGCGCAGCTATGTCAGTTGCGGCTACCAAGGCACGCTCGGGTTCGGCTTCCCGACGGCGCTTGGCGTCAAGGCGGCCCACCCAGATCGGCCGGTCGTCTCGATCACCGGTGACGGCGGCTTCATGTTCGCCGTGCAGGAAATGGCGAGCGCGATCCAGCACGACATCGCGCTGCTAACGATCCTCTTCAACAACAACAGTTACGGCAACGTGCTGCGCGACCAGCGCGAGCGTTTCGGCAATCGCATCATCGGCGCGGTGCTGCACAATCCGGATTTCCAGTTGCTGGCGCAGTCGTTCGGCATGAACTGCGCGCAAGTCACCTCGCCGGAGGCGCTCCGTTCGGCACTCACAAGTGCAATTGCGACCAACAAACCAACCTTGATTGAAGTCGTCGTGCCGCAGGGCACCGAAGCCTCGCCCTGGGAGTTCATCGCCAGATATTGACCACGGCCGCCTAATAAAAAAGCCAGCAGCGCTGGCGCTCCTGGCCTTCCGTTTTTCACGCTCAACCGCTGTTATACCAACCTACATTGACATTGGGCGACGTGAGGGCTTGTAGGTTGGGTCAAGCGTTTCAGCGCGACCCAACAGCGATCGATGAGACTGCCGCGTTGGGTCGCGGCCAAAAGGGGCCTTGACCCAACCTGCAGGCTTTTCACGCTCGACCGCTGTTATTCGGCCGCTTCTTCCGCCGCATCCGGACGGCGACGACGACGCGCCGGTGTTGCTTCGCCTTCCGCCGGCGGGTTCAACACCCGCTCCGCGTCGGACTTCATTTTCTCTTTGGCGATCAGTTCGTCGCGATGTGCCGCCACCTTGCGCAGGCGACGCAACATGCCGCCGGTGCCGGCCGGGATTAGACGGCCGACGATGACGTTCTCCTTGAGACCTTCCAACAGATCCGACTTGCCATTGACGGCGGCGTCGGTAAGCACGCGCGTTGTCTCCTGGAACGAGGCCGCCGAGATGAACGACTTCGTCTGCAGCGATGCCTTGGTGATCCCGAGCAGCACCGGCTTACCGGTCGCCGGACGCTTGCCACTCTTTTCGATCGAGGCGTTGTGCTCGGCGAATTCCAGCCGGTCGATATGCTCGCCCTTCAGGTAATCAGTATCGCCGATCTCCTCGACTTCCATCTTCTGCAGCATCTGCCGCACGATCACTTCGATATGCTTGTCGTTGATCGTCACGCCCTGCAGTCGATAGACGTCCTGGATTTCGTTGATCAGATAGTTCGCCAGTTCCTCGACTCCCTTGATGGCCAGGATGTCGTGCGGCGCCGGATGCCCGTCCAGCACGAAATCGCCCTTCTCAATGCGATCGCCATGCTGCACGGCCAGACCCTTGCCGCGCGGAATGAGATATTCGACCGGCGCGTGCGTCTCATCATCGGGCTTGATGGTGATGCGCTGCTTGTTCTTGTAGTCCTTGCCGAACTCGACGGTGCCGGAGATCTCCGCGATGATCGCGTGATCCTTCGGTCGCCGCGCTTCGAACAGCTCCGCCACGCGCGGCAGACCGCCCGTGATGTCGCCGGTTTTCGCCGATGCCAACGGCACACGCGCCAGCACGTCGCCAGCTTTCACCTTGGCGCCAGGCTCCACCGACAACACGGCATCGACCGACAACAGATAGCGTGCATCGACACCGCGCGCGACCTTGATGATCTTGCCACCCTTGCTGTCCTTGATGACCAGCGCCGGCTTCAAATCAGAGCCGCGCGGGCTAGCGCGCCAATCCATAATGATGCGGCTGGTCGTGCCCTTGACCTCGTCGGTAACTTCTTTCGACGACAGGCCTTCGACGAAGTCTTCCACATCTGCAACGCCATCAGTTTCCGACAGAATGGGACGCGTGAATGGATCCCACTGAGCCAATCGCGTACCGCGCTTGACCGTATCACCTTCATCGACGTGCATCCGGGCGCCATAAACGACCTTCTGCACCGCCAGTTCCTTACCCGCCTGATCGACCACCACGACGGCCATGTTTCGGCCCATGGAGATCATGTGGCCTTGGCTGTTCTTGGCAATGTTCCGATTGCGGACTTTGACGGAGCCGTTGAAGTTGCTTTCGATGAACGATTGATCGACATGCTGCGCGATGCCGCCGATGTGGAACGTTCGCATCGTCAGCTGCGTGCCGGGCTCGCCGATCGATTGCGCAGCGATCACGCCGACCGCTTCGCCCATATTCACAGGCGTACCGCGGGCGAGATCGCGCCCGTAGCATTTAGCGCAGACGCCGTTGGTCGATTCGCATGTCAGCACCGAGCGGATGCGCACTTCCTGCACTTGCGCCGCTTCGATCAGCGCCGAGTCCTTCTCCTCGATCAGATGGCCGAGCGGGATAATGACCTTCTTGGTCGCCGGATCGATCACATCTTCCTGCGTCGTGCGGCCGAGCACCCGATCGCCGAGCTTGACGATCACGGTACCTGCATCCACCACCGCCTGCACGTTGATGCCCGCGTCGGTTTTGCAATCGGTCTCGTTGATGATGCAATCCTGCGCCACGTCGACGAGACGACGTGTGAGATAACCCGAGTTCGCCGTCTTCAGCGCCGTATCGGCCAGACCTTTGCGCGCGCCGTGGGTCGAGTTGAAGTATTCGAGAACCGACAGGCCTTCCTTGAAGTTCGACAGGATCGGCGTCTCGATGATTTCACCCGACGGCTTGGTCATCAAGCCGCGCATGGCGCCCAGCTGACGCATCTGCTTTTCCGAACCACGGGCACCCGAGTGTGCCATCATATACACCGAGTTGATCTGTTTGGTACGTCCGGTCACCTTGTCGATCTGGATCGCCGAGATGCGATCCATCATGTCCTTGGCGATCCGGTCCGTGCAACGCGACCAGGCGTCGACGACCTTGTTGTACTTCTCGAGTTGCGTGATCAGGCCGTCGTTGTACTGCTGCTCGAATTCGCGCACGAACTCGTTGGTTTCCGCGATCAGCTTAGGCTTGCTGTCAGGGATCAGCATGTCGTCCTTGCCGAACGAGATGCCGGCCTTGAAGGCGTGATAAAAGCCCAGCGCCATCATGCGGTCGCAGAAGATCACCGTCTCCTTCTGTCCGCAGCCGCGATAGACGGCATCGATCAGCCCGGAGATGTTCTTCTTGGTCAGCAGCTGGTTGACGAGCGCAAACTTCACGCCCGGCACACGCGGCAGATTCTGGCCGAGGAACATGCGGCCTGGCGTCGTCTCGTGCACTTCCGTGACGTCCTTGCCGTTTTCGTCGATGTGCGTAAAACGTCCCTTGACCTTGGCATGCAGCGTCACGTGGCCACCGGCCAGCGCTTGCTCCATCTCGGCGATCGAGCCGAATGCCATGCCTTCGCCCGGCTCCTTGTCGCGCTGGATCGACAGATAATAAAGGCCCAACACGATATCCTGGCTCGGCACGATGACCGGCTGGCCGCTCGCGGGATGCAGAATGTTGTTGGTCGACATCATCAAGACGCGTGCTTCCAACTGCGCTTCCAGCGACAGCGGAACGTGCACGGCCATCTGATCGCCGTCGAAGTCGGCATTGAATGCACTGCACACCAGCGGATGCAGCTGGATTGCCTTGCCTTCGATCAGCACCGGCTCGAACGCCTGGATACCCAGGCGATGCAAAGTCGGCGCACGGTTCAGCATCACAGGATGTTCGCGGATGACTTCATCCAGCACATCCCAGACTTCGCCCTTCTCCTTCTCGACCAGCTTCTTGGCCTGCTTGACCGTCGCGGCCTGTCCCAGCAGCTGCAGTCGCGCGTAAATGAACGGCTTGAACAGCTCCAGCGCCATCTTCTTCGGCAAGCCGCACTGATGCAGTTTCAGTTCCGGTCCCACCACGATCACCGAGCGGCCGGAATAGTCGACGCGCTTACCGAGCAGGTTCTGGCGGAAGCGGCCCTGTTTGCCCTTGAGCATGTCAGCGAGCGACTTCAGCGGACGCTTGTTGGCACCCGTGATGACGCGGCCGCGGCGGCCGTTATCGAACAGTGCGTCGACGGATTCCTGCAACATGCGCTTTTCGTTGCGGATGATGATGTCCGGCGCGCGCAGCTCCATCAGTCGCTTCAGCCGATTGTTGCGGTTGATGACGCGGCGATAGAGATCATTGAGATCCGATGTCGCGAAGCGGCCGCCATCCAGCGGTACCAGCGGACGCAACTCCGGCGGGATCACCGGCACAACGGTGAGAACCATCCATTCCGGGCGATTGCCGCTCTCGATGAAGGCTTCGATGACCTTCAAGCGCTTGCCGAGCTTTTTCGGCTTCAGCTCCGTTGTGGCTTCCGAGATTTCCACGCGCAGGTCGGCCGCGATCTTCGGCAGATCCATCGACTTCATCAGGTCACGGATGGCTTCCGCACCGATGCCGGCGGTGAAGCTATCGACGCCGAATTCCTCGACTGCCTGATTGTATTGTTCTTCGGTGAGCAGCTGCCGTTCCTTGAACGTCGTCATGCCCGGTTCGGTAACGATGTAGCTCTCGAAGTAGAGCACCCGCTCGAGATCTTTCAGCGTCATATCTAGCAGCAGGCCGATGCGGCTCGGCAGCGACTTCAGGAACCAGATGTGGGCGACAGGTGCCGCCAATTCGATGTGGCCCATGCGCTCGCGGCGCACTTTTGCGAGCGTGACTTCGACGCCGCACTTTTCGCAGATCAGGCCCTTGTACTTCATCCGCTTGTACTTGCCGCACAAGCATTCGTAGTCCTTGATCGGCCCGAAGATACGGGCGCAGAACAGCCCATCGCGCTCCGGCTTGAAGGTGCGGTAGTTGATCGTCTCCGGCTTTTTGATCTCACCGAACGACCAGGACATGATGTCCTCGGGGCTTCCGATGGTGATCCGGATGCGATCGAACGTGGGGGCGACGACCGTCTGCTTGAACAGGTTGGTGATCTCGTTCATCGGCTCTCTCCTGGCGGGACACTTTGCCTCTGGCTGGGCTGGCGGCCCGCTGGTCGGCTTGGCGTCGGATGGTCCCTGCGCATGCTGAATACTTAGGCGACTTCACCCCACCGCAATGTGCGACGGGGTGAACAGAAGTTCGTATTACTCGGCGGCCTCGGCAGGCGGTCGTGTCGGCAGCGGCAGCGCCGCCCGCTCGACGATCGGCGGGGCTTCCTTGGCTTCGGAGTTGACGAGATCGACGTTGAGGCCGAGCGCGCGCATTTCCTTGACCAACACGTTGAAGCTCTCCGGAATACCCGCCTCAAATGCGTCATCGCCACGGACGATGCTTTCGTAGACCTTGGTGCGTCCGGCCACGTCGTCCGATTTGACCGTCAGCATTTCCTGCAGCGTGTAGGCCGCACCGTACGCTTCGAGCGCCCAGACCTCCATTTCGCCGAAGCGCTGTCCACCAAACTGGGCTTTGCCACCCAGCGGCTGCTGCGTGACGAGGCTATACGGTCCGATCGAACGTGCGTGGATCTTGTCGTCGACCAAGTGGTGCAGCTTCAGGATATACTTGTAGCCCACCGTTACCTTGCGATCGAACGGCTCGCCCGTGCGCCCGTCATAGAGCTGCGACTGACCGGAACTGTCGAACCCGGCAAGCTTCAGCATTTCGACGATATCGGCCTCGCGCGCGCCATCGAACACTGGCGTCGCGATCGGCACGCCGCCCTTCATCTTTTCCCCCAGCGCGATAAGCTGGTCGTCCTTCAGCTTCATGACGTTGTTGTCGGCGCCGTAGATCTGGCTCATTTTCTCCCGCAACGCCTTCACATCGTGCGTTGCGTGCCACTTTTCAAGAGCTTCGTCGATGGCGCGGCCCAGACCGCGGCACGCCCAGCCCAAGTGCGTTTCAAGGATCTGTCCGACGTTCATGCGGCTCGGCACGCCCAGCGGATTGAGCACCACATCGACGTGCGTCCCGTCTTCGAGGAACGGCATGTCCTCGCACGGCACGATCATCGACACGACGCCCTTGTTGCCGTGACGGCCGGCCATCTTGTCGCCGGGCTGGATCTTGCGCTTCACAGCCACGAAGACTTTGACCATCTTCATGACGCCCGGCAACAGCTCGTCGCCGCGCTGCAGCTTGTCAACCTTGTCGACGAAGCGACGCTCGAGGCCCTTCTTGGCCTCCTCGTACTGCTTGTTGATGGCCTCGACTTCGGCCATCGCCTTCTCGTCACTGAGGCCGATTTCCCACCACTGGCTGCGCGGAATATCGGCGAGGATTTCCTCGTTGATATCGGTGCCCTTGCGCGCGCCCTTCGGACCTTTGGAGACCGTTTTGTCCATCAGCGCCACTTTCAAGCGCGCATAGACGTTGCGGTCCAGGATCTGCAGTTCGTCGTCACGGTCCTTGGCCAGTCGCTCGATCTCTTCGCGCTCGATCGCCATCGCGCGCTCGTCCTTGTCGACGCCGTGACGGTTGAACACGCGCACTTCCACGATGGTGCCCGACACGCCCGGGGGCAGGCGCAGCGAGGTGTCGCGAACGTCCGACGCCTTTTCGCCGAAGATGGCGCGCAGCAACTTCTCTTCCGGCGTCATCGGGCTTTCACCCTTCGGCGTGATCTTGCCGACCAGAATATCACTGGGGTTCACTTCCGCGCCGATATAAACGATACCGGCTTCGTCGAGGTTCTTCAGCGCTTCTTCCGAAACGTTCGGAATGTCCCGCGTGATTTCCTCGGGCCCGAGCTTGGTATCGCGGGCCATGACTTCGAATTCCTCGATATGGATCGAGGTGAAGATGTCGTCCGACACCACCCGCTCGCTCATCAGGATCGAGTCTTCGAAATTGTAGCCCATCCACGGCATGAACGCGACGAGCACGTTCTTGCCGAGCGCGAGATCGCCTAGATCGGTTGACGGACCGTCGGCGATGATATCGCCGGCCTTCACGTGCTCACCCACCGACACCAGCGGACGCTGATTGATGCAGGTGTTCTGGTTCGAGCGCTGGAACTTGCGCAGACGGTAGATGTCGACGCCCGGCTTCGACGGATCGGTCTCTTCCGTTGCACGGATGACGATACGTGTCGCGTCCACCTGATCGATGACGCCGGTACGGCGCGCGGCGATGGCCGCACCCGAATCGCGTGCCACGACTTCTTCCATGCCGGTGCCGACCAGCGGCGCATCGGCGCGGATCAACGGCACGGCCTGCCGTTGCATGTTCGAGCCCATCAGCGCGCGGTTGGCGTCGTCATTCTCGAGGAACGGGATCAGCGCCGCCGCCACCGAGACGAGTTGCTTCGGCGACACGTCGATGTAGTCGACCTTGTCCGGCGAGGTCAGGAACACGTCGCCGTTGTGACGCACAGTGACGAGATCGCCGGTTAAGCGGCCCTTATCATCGACTGTGGCATTGGCTTGGGCCACCGTGTGCCGCATCTCTTCCATGGCGGAAAGATACTGCACCTCGTTGGTCAGCTTGCTGTCCTTGACCTTGCGGTAGGGGCTCTCGATGAAGCCATACTTGTTGACGCGCGCGAACGTCGCCAGCGAGTTGATCAACCCGATGTTCGGACCTTCCGGCGTTTCGATCGGGCAGATGCGCCCGTAGTGCGTCGGATGCACGTCGCGGACTTCGAAGCCCGCGCGCTCACGCGTCAGACCTCCGGGCCCCAACGCGGACAGACGTCGCTTATGGGTGATTTCGCTCAACGGGTTGGTCTGATCCATGAACTGCGACAGCTGCGACGAACCGAAGAATTCACGCACCGCCGCCGCCGCCGGCTTGGCGTTGATCAGATCCTGCGGCATCACGGTGTCGATATCTACCGAGCTCATCCGCTCCTTGATGGCGCGTTCCATGCGCAGCAGACCGACGCGATACTGGTTCTCCATCAACTCGCCCACCGAGCGGACGCGGCGATTGCCGAGGTGATCGATGTCGTCGATCTGCCCCTTGCCGTCGCGCAAGCCCACCAACGTCTGGATGACGGCGAGAATGTCTTCCTTGCGCAGTGTGCGCACGGTGTCCTCGGCCTTCAGATCGAGACGCATGTTCATCTTGACGCGGCCGACCGCCGACAGGTCATACCGCTCGCTGTCAAAAAACAGGCTCTTGAACATCGCCGTCGCCGCTTCACGGGTCGGCGGTTCGCCCGGGCGCATCACCCGGTAGATGTCCATCAAGGCTTCGTCCTGATTGGCGTTCTTGTCGACATTCAGTGTATTGCGGATGAACGCTCCGACCGTGACGTGGTCGATGTCGAGGATCTTGAATTCCTTGATCTTGGCTTCGTGGATCACTTCGATCAGCGCTTCGTCGATCTCCGCGCCGGCCTCGCCCCAGATCTGGCCGTTCTCCATGTTGACGAGGTCTTCGCCAAGATATTTCCCGGCCAGGTCTTCACCTGAGATCAGCACTTCCTTGAGACCGTCCTGCGCCAGATCACGCGCACGCTTGGCCGTGATCTTCTCGCCGCCCTTGACGACAACTTCGCCGGTCTTGGCATCCACGAGATCGGACGCCAGCGTCGTGCCGCGCATCTTCTCCGCGACATACGGGATCTTCCAGCCCTTCTTGGTCTCCTTGACCGGGATGGTGCTGTAGAACGTCGTCAGGATTTCTTCTTCATCCAGACCCAACGCATAGAGCAGCGTCGTCACCGGCAACTTACGGCGACGATCGATGCGCACATGCACGATATCCTTGGCATCGAACTCGAAATCGAGCCACGAACCGCGATAAGGAATGATGCGGGCCGCAAACAATAGCTTGCCCGACGAGTGCGTACGACCGCGATCGTGATCGAAGAACACGCCCGGCGACCGGTGCATCTGCGAAACGATGACGCGTTCGGTGCCATTGATGACGAACGTCCCGTTCAAGGTCATGAACGGCATGTCGCCCATATAGACGTCCTGCTCCTTCACATCCTTGATCGAGCGCGAACCGGTCTCCTCGTTCACATCAAACACGATCAGGCGCAGCTTCACCTTCAGCGGCGCCGCGTAGGTCATATCACGCTGCTGGCATTCTTCGACGTCGTACTTCGGCGCATCGAAATCGTAACGCACAAACTCGAGTGTCGAGCGACCGGCAAAATCCGAAATAGGGAATACAGACCTGAATACCGACTGCAAGCCGGTGTCGGCACGGCCGCCGACCGGCTCCTTGACCATCAGGAAGTCATCGTAGGATGCTTTTTGCACTTCGATCAGATTGGGCATTTCCGCAATTTCGGAAATATGACCGAACTGCTTACGGATGCGGTTGCGTCCGTTGAACGTCTGAGCCTTGAGAGATCCCATGTCGGTCCTCATGTCGCGTGTGTCGTTTCCGTGGCCTGCCCGCCGTCGCGCGCGGAGGCAGTCACGTTGCGCCTATGGGATGTCACCATCCCGAATTATCCACCGACGCCGGCGCGGTCATCGGTTTGCATTCTAGAGTCTCAGCCACTCGCCTCGAACGGCGGAGCCCAGACAGCCTGAAACGGCTCACCGGAAGGCCCAATCGCGCTCGCCACCGCGCTGGACCTTCCGGGGAGCCGTTCGTTGATAGCGGTGACCGGCGAGGTGCCGGCCACCCAGCCCACCGGACGCGCCGGTGGGCGTGAAGCGAGCCAAAGTGACTTACTTGATTTCGACGGTCGCGCCCTGATCTTCGAGCTGTTTCTTGAACTTCGCGGCGTCGTCCTTCGACACGCCTTCCTTGACAGCCTTGCCACCGGCTTCGACGAGATCCTTGGCTTCCTTGAGGCCCAGACCGGTAATGGCGCGGACTTCCTTGATGACGTTGATCTTCTTTTCGCCGCCCGATTTCAAAATGACGGTGAATTCGGTCTGCACTTCGGCGGCGGGACCCGCAGCGGCAGCGGGACCGGCGACGGCCACGGCAGCAGCAGCGGAAACGCCCCACTTTTCTTCGAGCATCTTGGCGAGTTCGGCCGCCTGCAGAACGGTCAGCTTGGAGAGGTCTTCGACGATTTTTGCGAGATCTGACATGTTTACTTTTCCTTAGATTCGAACCTGATGATGGTAATGAGGGGCGCTCGTCCCCAGCTTCGCGATTGTCTTGGCCTTACGCAGCTTCTTCGGTCTTCGAGGCCTTGGCCTGGATGACGCGTGCGAGTTGCGCACCCGGCTCTGCGATGGTGCGGGCAATCTTGGTCGCGGGTGCATTGAGCAACCCGATCAGTTTTGCACGCAATTCGTCCAGAGACGGCAGTTCAGCGAGTGCTTTCACAGCTGCGGGATCGAGAACATTCTTGCCCATCGTTCCGCCGAGGATCACGAGCTTGTCGTTGTCCTTGGCATACTTGACGGCAATCCGCGCGGCGGTCACCGGATCCTGCGAGAAGGCGACAACTGTCGGCCCCTTGAACAGATCGATGATACCTGCGGCGTCCGTATCCTTTAGTGCCAGCTTCGCTAGCCGGTTTTTGGTTACCTTGACCGAACCGCCCGCCTCTTTGACGCGCTTGCGGAATTCGGTCATGTGGGCAACCGTCATGCCGGCATAGTGGGCGACGACGATCGTACCTGTGTTTTTCAACGAGGCACGAAGCGATTCGATGAGCTCTTTTTTTCCAGCTCTATCCACTCAGCTACACTCCGATTACGCGGGGATATTCCCCCGCGGGGTTGCACCTTGAAGAAAGGAGGTTTCAGGGGTTGGGTTTCAGGCTCTGGGGAATACCCCGAAACCCGACATCTCAAACCCGACACCTCAATCCTTCGCTTCAGGAACCTGTCCCGACCGCGCGGTTTGCATTGCTGCAAAACCACTCGGTGCAGACCCAAGAGGCTCGAACCGTGATGAGTTGCCCCATCCGAATTTCGTCTCTCCCGTCTCATGCTGGCCCCGTTAGATGGGATTAGAGCGGCAAAACCACAACCAGCAATCTCGGACAGGCTTGGATGCGACGGTTACCCGCCCCATCCGCCATTCCAGCCCGGCAGTTAACCCGCCGCACTGAAAATTTCATGCTTCAGGCGCTCAGACTACAGCACCGTTAGTGACGCTGGCCGCCTCGATTTTCAGGCCGGGCCCCATCGTCGACGACAGCGACACCTTCTTCAGATAATTGCCCTTCGCGCCGGTCGGCTTAGATTTGATCACCGCATCGACAAAAGCCTTGATGTTTTCGACCAGCGCCTTCTCTGTGAAGCTCGCCTTGCCAACGCCGGCATGCACGATGCCGGCCTTTTCGACGCGGAACTCGACGGCGCCACCTTTGGCACCCTTGACAGCTCCGGCGACATCCATCGTCACCGTGCCGACCCGCGGGTTTGGCATCAGACCGCGAGGGCCGAGCACCTTGCCGAGGCGGCCAACCAAACCCATCATGTCCGGCGTCGCGATGCAGCGATCAAAATCGATCGTGCCTTTTTGCACGCTCTCAACGAGGTCTTCGGCACCGACGATATCGGCGCCGGCAGCCTTGGCTTCTTCCGCCTTCGCGCCACGTGCGAACACTGCGACCTTCAAGGTACGGCCCGTACCGTTCGGCAGGTTGCACACGCCGCGCACCATCTGGTCGGCATGCTTCGGATCGACGCCGAGGTTCATCGCGATCTCAACGGTTTCGTCCATCTTCGACTTCGGCCGGCTCTTGATGAGCTTCACCGCATCTTCGACCGAATAGGCCTTGTTGCGATCGATGCCTTCGTAAACCTTCAGCATCCGCTTGCCGCCGGCTTCACGTGTAGCCTTCAGTTGTTCTTTAGATACGTTCGCCATTGGCTTAGCCCTCCACCACTTGTAGACCCATCGAGCGCGCAGAACCCGCCATCGTACGCGTCGCGGCCTCGAGGTCTTCTGTGTTGAGATCCTTCATCTTCAGCTTGGCAACTTCACGCACCGCGCTCATGGTGATGGTACCGGCGCTTTCACGGCCCGGCGTCTTGGAGCCCTGCTTCAGCTTAGCGGCCTTCTTCAATAGATACGATGCCGGCGGCAAGCGCATCTCGAAGGTGAACGAGCGATCCGAATAGACAGTAATCTTTACCGGAATCGGCGCGCCCTGCTCCAGGTCCTTCGACTTTGCATTGAACGACTTACAGAATTCCATGATGTTGACGCCGCGCTGACCGAGCGCGGGACCGATCGGCGGCGATGGGTTCGCCTGTCCGGCCGGAACTTGCAGATTAATATAGCCGTCTATTTTCTTCGCCATAGGTTTCCCCTGGGTTACACGATGTCGGCAGGCCGACGTGGGTTAGCGGTAAACGGGCGGCGCGCCCTCCCGCATAGTTTCACCCGGCGTCGTTAGCCGCTGGATGTCGTCACACTGTCGTCATCGAACCATTACGCCATGGCCCTGCCAGTTCGCCCGCGGCGCAGAGCCGCAGCAGTCCGGCACGATTACGTCAGCTTCTGAACTTGTCCGAACTCCAATTCGACCGGCGTCGGACGACCGAAAATCGAAACGGCCACCTTGAGACGCGACCGCTCCTCGTCAATGTCCTCGACCGTACCGGTCAACGATTCGAACGGACCTTCTGCCACCCGCACCTGTTCGCCGATCTCGAACAGCATCGCCGGCTTCGGATTTTCAACCCCTTCTTTGACACGATTGAGCATTGCCATGGCTTCGGCGTCAGAAATCGGCGTTGCCTTGTTCTCGGCCCCGAGGAAGCCCGTCACTTTCGGTGTTGTCTTAATGAGCAGGAACGCCGCATCCGTCATATCCATTTTGACGAACACATAACCAGGAAACAAGCGGCGCTGCGTATGGATCTTGCGCCCGCGCCTGACCTCGACCACATCTTCCGACGGCACGACGATCTCTTCGAACGCGCTTTCCAGGCCCGCCATCCGCGCCCGTTCTTTAATGCTTTCTGCGACCTTGGGCTCAAGGTTGGAGTAGGCGTGCACTATGTACCATCGCTTGGCCATCTCGTCCCGTCCCAGGCTCCGTATCAACGTCAACAATCACTTAGGGCGAGAGGAAAACGGCGCCACGCACCCGATCCCACCCTGCAAAACTTACGTCGCGCGCTAGTGTCCGATGCTTAAAAGCAATTGCACCGCGTAGCCGATCAGCTGATCGGCGAACAAGAAAAACAGCGATGCCAGGGCAATCATCACAATAACCATCAAAGTCGTGATCCAAACCTCTTTCCAGGTCGGCCACGTTACTTTGCTGACTTCTTGGCGGACTTCCTCGATGAACTGAATCGGATTCTTCGACATTCCACCTAACCACTCTGTTGTCGTCATGAGCCGCGCCCGGATCATGCAGTCTCGTGCCACCGGCAAACTCAAACGCGAAAGCGACCACCCTGACTAGCGGGACTGCCGCAGCCAAGTTAGCCGGTTGCCCATCATTGGCAGGGGCGGCAGGTCTCGAACCTGCAACCTTCGGTTTTGGAGACCGACGCTCTACCAGTTGAGCTACGCCCCTAGTCTCTGAGCACGTCCTTGACCACGCCTATGGATCAAGTGTGTGACCGCTGACTGAGTTTGATGATGTGTTCAGAACGACCTGTTAGACCATTTTCCAACGCTTGTCACACATTTTTATTGACAATACTTGGAATGCCGCAGTCCGCTTCAGAAAATTAGTTCATCGTATTGAAATATAGATATCTTTTCCTCTGATACCTTATCTTCAGACCGGCAAAGGCTCGACCACCACTGCGGTCCCGTAAGCCAGCACCTCCGTCACCGCCGAGGCAATTTCATTTGCATCATATCGCATTGCAATAACGGCATTGGCGCCCATATCTCGCGCTTGCGCAATTAGCAGATCGAATGCTTCCTGCCGCGCCGTCTCAGCCAATTTCGTATAGATCGAGATATTGCCGCCTTTCAGCATCTGCAACGCAGCACCCACATTGCCAACGATCGAACGCGACCGCACCGATAGCCCGCGCGCTAACCCGAGCACGCGCACAACCTTGAAACCAACCAGGTCATTTGTCGTTACCACCATTATCGACATCGAGGACCCCCATCACCGTCGTGTGAACTGTAACCCAAATACCCGGCTTTGCCCACAACACGCGTCGCGAGAATTGTCAGCGCGCCCAAATCGCGCCACAATCACCACTGGACACGCAACAGTGAAAATCTTGAGGACGTAACACGATGGTTGGCAAACAGGTTATCGCTGCGGCGGCCATCATGACCTTCGCTCTGGCCACGGCATTGGTGACGCCCGCCAGTGCCCAGGATCGCTTCGAGGCGGGTGTACCTGGGCTTGGCACCTTCGGCGGTTACAACAGCTTCGGCGGTTACTACGACACATTCGGTGGCTACGGCGGACAATATGCCTACGGCTATCGCCGCTACAATGGCAACTATTCGTCGACGACGAGTTTGTTTTCAATTCCCCTTTATGGCCCATCGGAGTCATCCGATACCTGCGGCTGGCTCCGCCAGCGCGCCAAAACGACCGGCGCCCGCAAATGGCGCGCCCGCTACGAAGCCTGCCGTCGCGGCAACTGAGCCCCTGCACGCGTGATCTGAAAATGGAACTGGGCTTTATCTTAGCCCGGTTTTTTTGTTGTCAGCACCCCCGATCAAGCGAGCCGGTCACTACGGTTTGTCGGCGGGCCGCAATCGTCGTTCCAGCGTCAGTTGAATCACGGAACGCCCACAGTCATTTGTTCTGTCGCGCTTCTTATCGGGAAAACCGCTCACACTTTTCCCGGCAAAAATCTAGTATTGCTGACATTCCGCGATAGGCAGGGTCGGTCAAATCAACCTTATTGCTGGACACCACCTGGTGATGTTTTGAGGCCCTAATGAAGTCGATTGTGATTACGGGCGCGAATAGTGGAATAGGTTTTGAGACCACCAAGTTTTTGATCGAGAAGGGATACCGCGTCTTCGGCAGCGTTCGCCGCGAGGAAGAAGGCAAGGCGTTAGCGGCAACCCTCGGCCCACTATACCTGCCAATGGTATTTGACGTGAGAGATGAAGCCGCCGTCTCGAACGCAGCCGAATTGGTGCGGCGAGTTCTGGATGGCGAAAACTTGGCCGGCCTGATCAACAACGCGGCAGTGAGCGTCGCCGGACCGGTTTGCCATCAATCCCTCGAGGACGTTCGCCTCCAACTCGATACCAATTTGTTGGGGCCGTTCATCGTCACCAAAGCCTTTGCACCGTTGTTGGGACGCAAGACCGCCCAATCAGAACATCCTGGCCGCGTTATCAATATTGGTTCGTTTGCCGGCCGCATCGGCTTGCCCTTTGCTAGCGCCTATTGCGCTTCCAAGCACGGCCTCGAAGGCTTCACCGAGTCACTGAGACGTGAAATGTATTTGTACGGAGTCCCTGTCGTCATCGTTGCTCCCGGCCTGACAAAGACGCCTGTTTGGGGCAAGTTTGACGGGCAGGGGCTTACTCGCTTTGACACCACACCGTTTGGCCGTCCTTATCGGAAAGCCTTATCATTGCTAACTAAGACTCCACGCAAACACGGCATGGAATCTCGCCGTGTGGCAGATGCGATCTGGCATGCCCTGACAGTAAAAAATCCTAGGCGCCGATACACACTTGCCCAAACCTACTGGGAGCAAGTCGCGGTACGAGCGCTGCCGCGCGGTTTGATGGATCGTGCCGTAGTTCGATGGCTTCGATTATCAGGTAATTCCGCATAGGCGGATTGAGCGGTGGAGGCCCGCGCGCCGCGAAACGGAGCGATAGCTGTCATCAATAGCCGGAATGGTACGAGCGTCCCTGCCCAGTGCGCACGGAAAATGCGCGGCGTACTCGTGCCGCGCCGCCGACCGCCGCGACGTCCTACGCCGCTGTCGCCGGCATCAGATCGCGTTCTGAAACACGGGAATGTCGAGGGGCGACATTTGCACGCGCGCGCGACTGCAAGGCATCTGTTGCGCTCCAACGCTTGTAGAACCACAGCCAGCCGCCGGGATCGGATTTGATCCATGTTTCCAGCGTTGCTTGGATCGCGGCTGTTGTGTTGAATTCGTCTGCAGCGGCATCACCGCTATCGGCCACGGATATCCGCTGAAGAGTTATGGCAAAATGTGCTTTCGGCAATCGGTCTACGCGAGCCGCGAACACGTCCGCCCCATAGCGAACAGCGAGCCTTGCGGGTAACACGACAGAGGGAGCCGGACGACCGAAGAATGGCACCGATGGTCCAGTCGAATCGCGATGATCAACCAGCAAGCCGATCGACCCACCGTCGCGCACCGTGCGGGTTAAATGGCGCAGCGCAGACCTTGATGCTGGCAATATTCCACCTGGCCAAAGCTGCCGCCGCTGTGACAGCAACCAATCGTTGACGGCACTGTTTTTCAGTGGCTTGAACACACCGACCGGCGACTGCCCGCACCGGAGGGCCGCGACGCATGACATTTCATAGTTGCCGAAGTGCATCCCGACAAAAATTGCGCCACGGCCATCTGAGCAGCAGCCATCGAACACCTCTGGATTTGTGATCAACACCCGAGCAGGGTCGGCAGCGATACGCTCGGCCACCAGCGTTTCTGCTACCGTGCGACCGAAATTATCCCACATTTTGCGCAGTATGACTTTGCGCTCGGCGGCGGTCGTATCAGGCATAGCCATCGAAAGATTGGCCAAGGCACGTGAGTTGCGCTTGGAAAATGCACCCAAGACACGTCCGACCACGGCCCCGACGGACGACACCTGTTCGATCGTCATCATGTTGACGAGGCGAAAGGTGGCGCTCAATGCCCTATGCGTAAGGTTACTCATACCGAACTCGTCCGCTGCCAAAATGCCCCATTACACAGGCAAAGACCGGCCAAATCTTACGTTTGTTGAAAGAGTGGGCGACCGTCGCGGTATGTTTGTCGAGCCCATTTTGTGCAAAACTCCAGATTCAGGAAGCCTGATGCTGAAATGCATCATAACAGCAGGTCACTTCTCTAGGAAATTGGGACCACTCCCGACTCAATGATCGCAGGCAGACCCAGCGGCGCCAAGCAAATTTCGCCACATTCACTTCGACACCGGGTCAAAACCGCCGAACGCCGAACGTGAATATTCATCGACACGCAAGCACGATCTAGCCCCATCCGCGGACGTTCCAGCTTGATCCCGGCAGTCGTACAATCTTACCCGTAAGGGGTATAAACCCGACGTTCCCTGCCGTTGCCCTGCCGCCTCCTACCGCTCGTGAGTCTTCTGGCCACATCGCGCGTTTCGTTGTTGTATCGATTGGAAGTACACACGAACCCGGGAGGATGCACCATGACGGCACCTGCAATGAGCGAGACGCTGAGTTCGAAAGTTGCGAGCAAAACGGTCAACGCCGCGCATGCAGCGACACGCGCTTCCCTGCCGTTCGACGACGTCACGGATTTCGCCGACGCGACGCGCGGCTTTATCGCGACTATTCCCGATGCGACGTTGATGCACGCCAACGGCCGCACCATCTGGAGTATGGCACCCTACGCCTTCCAAGCAGATGAAGCAGCGCCGGCGACCGTCAACCCCAGTCTCTGGCGCCAGTCGCGCCTCAACCTCAATCACGGCCTGTTCGAAGTGATGCCCGGCGTCTATCAGGTGCGCGGCCTCGACATTGCCAACATGACGCTGATCGAGGGCGAGCGCGGCGTCATCATCGTCGATACGCTGACCTCGGTGGAAGGAGCGCGCGCGGCGCTGCAACTGTACCGCGCGCATCGTGGCGAGCGCGCGGTGACCGGGGTCATCTACACACACACGCACACCGATCATTGGGGTGGTTCGCCGGGCGTGCTCACAGTTGACGATGCCAAGCACATTCCCGTCATCGCGCCGGATCTCTTCATGCATCATCTCGTGCTCGAGAATGTGGTTGCGGGCAATGCCATGCTGCGCCGGAGCATGTATCAATTCGGCCGCTTGCTGCCGCCCGGTCCACGCGGGCAGGTGGATTGCGGATTGGGCAAGACGATGGCGGTGGGTTCGGTGGGGCTGGTGCCACCCAACGACCTGATCATGGCGACCGGAGACAAGCGCATCATCGACGGCATCGAATTCGAATTCCAGATGGCGCCGAATTCCGAAGCGCCGGCCGAAATGCATTTCTTCGTGCCTAAATACAAGCTGCTTTGCCTCGCCGAAAACGCCACGCACAACTTCCACAACCTGCTGCCGTTCCGCGGCGCGCAGGTGCGCGATGCCTCAGCCTGGGCCGGCTATCTGAGCGAAGCGCTGACCATGTGGGGCGACAAGGCCGAAGCGCTCGTCGGCCAGCATCATTGGCCCGTATGGGACAACCGTCGCGTTGCTGCCTACGTAAAGGCCCAGCGCGATCTCTACAAATACGTCCACGACCAGACCGTGCGTCTCATGAACAAAGGTTATGATGCGTGTGAGATTGCCGAAGCACTGGAACTACCGGATGCGCTGGCGAAAAATTGGCATTCACGCGATTACTACGGCGCCGTCAAGCACAACGCCAAGGCCATCTACCAGCATTATCTCGGTTGGTATGACGCCAACCCCGCCACACTCGATCCACTGCCGCGCGCCGATACGGGTGCCAAGATGATGGAATACATGGGCGGCATCGACGCCGCCGTGACACGCGCGCGCACCGATTTCGACAAGGGCGAATTTCGCTTCGTAGCCCAAGTAATGAGTCACGCCGTTTTTGCCGATCCCTCCCACCCCGCTGCCCGCGCGCTGCTCGCCGACACGTTCGAGCAGATGGGTTATCTGGCCGAAAGCTCGACGTGGCGGAACGCCTATCTGTTCGGCGCGCTCGAATTGCGTCAGGGCATGCCGAAGTTGCCGATGCGGCCGGCGATCTCGCCCGAAACTGTTCCAGCACTATTCGATCTGCAGGTGTTCGATACCTTTGCGATACGCATCGACGGCCCCAAGGCCGGTGCGCGCCGCGTGCGCTTGGATTGGATGTTCACCGATACCGGCAAACGGTACCTGCTCGAACTTGAAAACGCTGTGCTGCATGCGCAATTGGCTGCTGCGCCCGATGCCGGCCTGCCCAGGATCGCAACCACGCGCGCGACGATCAACGCCATCGTGTGTGGTCAACAGACATTCGAAGAGGCGATCACAGCTGGCACAGTCAGCGGTAACGGCGTCGACGCGCTGCGCGAGATTATCGCCCTGCTGGAACCTGTCGCGCGCATGTTCGAGATCGTCGAACCCCGCCGCTGATCAGCCCCGCCGCGTCACGTGCATGGGCATGCCGCCCTTCGGAACCAGCGTGACGCGGGAAATCGGCTCCGGATTGTGATCAGGGGATACTTCGAAATGCGCGGCGCGGATCAAGGTCGCGAGGATGGCCGTCGCCTCCATCATCGCGAAGGCCATGCCGATGCAGATCCGCGGCCCCGCGCCGAACGGCATATAGTTGTAGCGGGAAATCTTGGCTTCCTTCGCCGCCTCGAAGCGGGTGGGGTCGAATTGATCCGGATTGGTCCAGTACTTTTTGTGCCGCTGGATCGCGTAGATCGGGATCATCACCTGCGTCCCCGCCTTCACCGTGTGTGGGCCGAAATTGCAATCCTTCAACGCGAGCCGACCGAACTGCGGCGCCGGCGGAAACAGCCGCATCGATTCTTTGATCACCTGCTGCGTCAACACCAGCTTGTCGATGTGTTCGGCTTTGACCGGGCCAGCGCCGACGACTTGCTGCACTTCGGCGAGCAGTCTCTCTTCCCATTCCGGCGCACGCGACAACAGGAAGAGCGTCCACGTCAGCGCCTTCGCCGTCGTCTCATGACCCGCCAGATAGAACGTCAGCAGATTGTCGATCAGTTGCTCATCCGACATCTGCTGGCCGGTTTCCGGGTTCTTGGCGTCCATCAGTCGCTGCATCAGATCGTCCGGCTTGGTGGCCATTCCGCGACGCTGCGCGATCAGGCTCAGGACCGACGAGCGCAACAGATGGATTCCGCGCTGCCGGGTTGCACCACCGGGTCGCGGCACCCACGCTGGAACATTGAGCAGCGCGAAAAGCAGCATCCAACCGGTCGACGCCTGGAACTTCTCCGTTGATGTTTCAATGGCATGGCCCATCTCGGCCGTGCCACCCGGCAACAACGTCGCCGAGATCACGTCGAACGTGACGCTCGTCATGTCCCGGTCGACGGCGCGGGCTTGTCCGGACGGATCGCGCGACAGCGTCGCAATGTAGGCCTCCGTCGCCTGCACGATCGGCGGCACCATCGCGAACAGATCCTGGTGGCGGAACATCGGCGCCGCCGTCTGCCGCTGCCATTTCCACTCCTGGCCTTCCGCGGTGAGCAACCCGTTACCCAGCAACGGTCCGAGCAGGCGCTTCTGTGCGACCTTGCTGAAGTCATCGCGCCGGTCGAGCGTCACCATCTTGATGGCGGCGGGATCGGTAATCCACACCAGCGGCACGCGGCCCTTGTCGTAGAGGACGAAATCCTCCTCGTAGACAGCCTCCGGGATCGACGCGAGCGGATTGCGCAGGAAATTGGCCGCAAATGCCAATCGCCCCTGCGGTCGCTTCGGCGGCATTACGCGCGGCGGGGTGAGGGCGCGCGATGCCAACAAAGGCGCCGAATGTGTTTCCACCGCGATAGTCATAGGTTGCCTTTCGGTCGCACATCAGGATCGCGCAAACAATGGACACGCACCGTGCCAAAATCAAGGCACTATAGACATTTCCACGCCGTCACGAGCTTGTGACTACCAATCGATCGGCGTGAGACCGCGGGCTGACAGATAGTTATTTACCATGGAGAAGTGGCGGCAACCGAAGAAGCCGTTGTGCGCCGACAGCGGCGAGGGATGCGCGCTCTCCAGCACTTTGTGCTTGGTTCGGTCGATGCCACAGCCTTTGCGGCGCGCGTAATTGCCCCACAGCAGAAACACGATCCCCTCGCGCTCACGCGACAACGCGCTAATGGCAGCGTCGGTGAATTGCTCCCAGCCCTTGGTCTGATGTGAGCCAGCCTGCCCCGCGCGCACCGTCAGCGTCGCATTGAGCAGTAGCACCCCCTGGCGCGCCCAGCGGTTTAGGTCGGGATCGCGCGAGACGGGATGGTCGAGATCGGCATCAAGTTCCTTGAAGATATTCTTGAGCGAGGGTGGTGGCGCGACACCCGCATTGACGGCAAAGCACAAACCATTCGCCTGCCCCTCGCCGTGATAGGGGTCCTGGCCGAGGATCACCACCTTGGTCGCCGTGAACGGGCAGGCATCGAACGCGCGCAACATCTGCGCAGCCGGCGGATAGATCGTCTGTGCCAGATATTCCCTGCACACGAAATCGCGCAGCGCGGTGAAATATGGCTGCTCAAACTCACCCGCCAGGCGCGCGCGCCAGCTTTCTTCGATGCTGATTGGTTTGCCCATGGCAACGCCTTATCAGAGCGCTCTAGGCCGAAGCAAGCGGTTGATATCCTTGGCGCGGATCCATTTGAGCGAGGGGTGCTCGCTTGCCGAGAGCTTGTGACTAGGATGTCCGCAGTAGAAGATCAACTGCCGTTGGCCATGGCCAAGAACGGACTTTCGCTACCATCACTTTTGACCCGCAAGAGACGTACGCGTAGTCACGCCCTTTCCCCCTGGCCTATCGCAACGGAGTGGGGGTTGTTTCTGTTGGCGTCTGAGGAGGCGTAAAAAAAGAGCAGAAACGGCGTGGGCCACCTGGAGACATGCCGGCACGATGCAATGAGGGGCAACCACAAAACCGGAGCCTTCATTTGTAAGGTCCGCAGTTGCCGGTTGAGCTGCAGATTGCAGCGTGCATAAATGATTGAGTGGAGCATCGCTTTTTGACCCGCCTCGGACATCGGGGCAAAGGGCCTCAATCTTTCAGACAGCCGACACTTCAGCGCGCCTTGCCGCAAAGTTTGGGCAAGTCTGAAATCGAAGAAATTGGAGCGAGAAAATGGAGCAATTCCTGGCTGCACTGAAAAGGATCATCATCCAGGGGATAGACTGGCTATTCTGGATTATAACCTTTGTTTGGAACTGGTCATTCGGCCAAATTTCGCGCGCTCTCAATCTCTCAATCCAAACACTGCCCGACTGGAAAGCGCTTCTGTATATCGCACTAGTCGTGCTCTTGCTCTACATGGCGTATATGGTGATCCCGAGAATTCTTGCCTCGATCGTGGGAATTTTTAGGGCGATCTGGAGCCTTGTCGAAACGCTCCTTAAAATCGCTGTCGATATGGTGTGGTACCTACTTGCTGCGTACG
Organism: Hyphomicrobiaceae bacterium; assembly: GCA_025351355.1. Lineage (GTDB taxonomy): Bacteria > Pseudomonadota > Alphaproteobacteria > Rhizobiales > Hyphomicrobiaceae > JABFRJ01. The sequence continues at coordinate 435 of JANXWC010000144.1, read as the reverse complement.
CCATCGCGCTGGTCATTAACACGATCAAAGTCGGTACCATTTTCGGCAAATTGCCGTGGCAGTGAGTTGTCACCGCTCAATGGCGGATTGATAGCAACATTTGAAGATGCAGCACCTAAAACGGCGGGTTCCAAAAAGGTGAGCCCTTTTGTGCGAGCGCGAGGGCAGCGCCTTCGCCTTCGCTACGCCCACAGACCTACGTGAGCGCGGGTTCACCATTAACGCGTCAAATCATTGAATTTCTACCAGAGATTGTTCAATATCACTTCACTCCTTTCCCGGAGCGCCCGCGATGGCCATCGCGTCAGGCGTCTGTGATAGGGGCGCGGATGGAAACCATCTGAACAACGCATCGCTCGACGAGACGATGACACGCTGAAGCGGCTGTAAGTGCCGACGACCAAGGCGGGTGTAAACCCCGACGACCAAGGCCGG
>JANXWC010000129.1 GCA_025351355.1 Hyphomicrobiaceae bacterium | reverse complement strand
GGGTTCATAGCGCCACTTTCTCCCCATTTGCCGCCGGGGGATCGCTCGATCCGTGTGCTGATCAGGCACATTCGGTCTCCGGCGTTTTGCATCCGGATGTCGTCAATCGAGCCAGGGCTAGGTGTGAGAATATCCGCCCATCGGACCGGCATTAATCCGCAATCTGCAGTCCGATATCGCCGACTTAGGCTTCGACCGGACTGTCCGCTCACATTTGCATGCTGACGGAAAAACTGCGGCACGGCTCCCGGTCGGAAGTCATGCCCGCTCATGAGCCGCCCCCTCGTGACCTGGGATGCGCTGATTGTTGGCAGATTTTCGCGTGCCGCGCGACTGGGTAGGTGCCTAGTTGACGGGGGCCCGTGTCGGCAATCGGTGCCGCGCCCCACGCAACGCTGTCATCCTGGGCCCTGTGCCCAGGACCCAGGGTGCCGCGCACTCGAACCAGCAATACGAACCCGCAACGCCGCCACGCACTCAACCAAGCTCTACTCCCGCTGATGGCTGGGTCCTCGGGACAAGCCCGAGGATGACAATGATGAAGAGACAATGATGGGGACAGCCACCGAGCGTTGATGGGGACAGCCACCAAATCGTGGCACCGTTCGGTTAACTCGCTGTCGGCACAGCACATTGGTGGCTGTCCGCTGAACACGTGCCCCCTGAACACGTTCTCTACCGGAATTTGTAAACGACACTGCCGAATACTGCCGTTGAGACGCCCTTGACCTCAAGTTGGTTTCCGCCCGGGCTCGTCGACTTAAAGTCGGACCAATGTGTCGTAAGATCGGTCCGCAGCGACAACGTCGGTGCCACCGCCCATTCCGCGCCGATACCAACTGCTGGGCCAAACACTGTCTGTTTGTCTGTGCTTGTGGCGCCAGTGGTCGTATTGAACCACGTGACGCTCGACTGGCCAGATTGGACTCCCAAGCGGGCAAACAGCAATACATTCCCTTGCGCGAGACCCGCGCGCGCGTAAACGGCTTCCGACAACTGATGAGTTCGAAAGCCCCGGTAGACTTCGGCTTCGACGCCATAAACCGCACTACCGGCCTGTAAATTATAACCCATCAGTGCCTTGGCACGGCTTCCGTAGCTCGAATGAGTACTTGTTGGCCCGCCCGCAGACGATTGGTTCTCTGACCAAGAACCGCCCGCTCCGACGCCGATGTACGCGCCGCTCCAAATTGCAGGTCTGTCAGCAGACTGCGCAATCGAGGCTGCGGGTACCAAAAAAATTGCCAACGCAGCCCCAACTATCGCTCGCTTCTTGCTCATGCCACCCGCCCCCGAAATCGCTACGAGATCAAATGCTCAGCGTTCGAACTAAAAGTCAATCCGCCGGTCACAGGTCAAATCTGCATCTTGCTAAACGTCGCCCGCACTGAAAAAACAATCGCCAGCAGCTCATCCCGACCCACAGCAAGGATCCCCCCGATGTCCGCGAAGCCCAAGACGGCCAACAAGCCAACCATCACTTCCGGCAGCGAGCCGATGGCCAATCCCGCGCTGCTGCATCTACCTCAGGTACTGGCAGCCCTCGACAAAACTAGGGACTCCGCCGTCGAGCGCCTGTTCGAGTTGCTGCGCATCCCCAGCGTGTCGACCGATCCGGCCTTCAAATCCCATTGCGATGCCGCAGCCAGGTGGTGCACGGCAGCACTTGACGATATCGGGTTCGCCGAAGCCAACGTGGTTGCGACCACGGGCCATCCGATGGTCGTCGGTCACGACCGCAAGGCTATCCCGAAGGGCATGCCGCACGTGCTGTTCTACGGCCACTACGACGTGCAGCCACCCGACCCGCTGGACCTGTGGACCGCCCCGCCGTTCGAGCCGCGCCTCGCCAACGACCGTCGCAACGGCAAGGTTATCGTCGCGCGCGGCGCGGAAGACAACAAGGGGCAGCTGATGACTTTTTTTGAAGCCCTGCGGGCCTGGAAAAGTGTCGCCGGCGAGTTGCCGATCGCCGTGTCGGTATTGATCGAAGGCGAGGAGGAATGTGGTTCGCCCTCGCTGCCGGGTTTCCTCAAGACGCATGGCAAGGAAATCACCGCCGATCTCGCCCTCGTCTGCGACACCGGCCAGTGGGACAAGGACACACCGGCCATTACATCGCAACTGCGCGGCATCTGCGCCGCAGAGGTTTTCATCACCGCGGCCAATCGCGATCTGCATTCCGGCGTCTATGGCGGCGCCGCCGCCAACCCCATCCGCGTGCTCGCCAACATCATCGGCGGCATGCACGATGCGCGCGGCAAGATCACTGTGCCGGGCTTCTACGACGGAATTGTCAACCCCACCGCAAAAACGTTGAAGCAGTGGAAATCGCTCGACTTCGATTCCGTGGCTTTCCTCGGCGACGTCGGCCTGTCCGTGCCGGCGGGAGAGGCAAAATACTCGGTCATGGAGCAGGTCTGGTCGCGCCCGACGTTGGAGTTCAACGGCATCACCGGTGGTTATCAGGGCACCGGCACCAAGACGGTCATCCCATCGCAAGCGTCCGTCAAGATCACCTGCCGCCTGGTGCCCGGCCAAAAACCGAAAGCGGTGATGGACGCCATCGAGGCCTATTTCCGTGCGCGACTGCCTGCCGATTGTCAGTTGAAGATGACCGGTAAGCGCGGCAGCGAGGCCGTCATGTTCGACACCGAGACACCGGCCATCCGCAGCGCGGCCTCGGCGCTGCAAGCCGAATGGGGCAAGGCACCGATCATGCTGGCGCTGGGCGGGTCGATCCCGATCGTCACCGATTTCAAGGAAAAGCTCGGCATGGATAGCCTGCTGGTCGGCTTCGGCAATGACGACGACCGCATCCACAGCCCCAACGAAAAATACAACCTGACAAGCTTCCGCAAGGGCGCACGCAGCTGGGCGCGAATTCTGGCAGCCCTGGCGCAGCCAAACTAAGCTGCCCGCCGCTCGACAGGGTTGCGAATCCGCTATAGTCGCCGCCACTGCAGACGGGGACGCTTGCGATGGAAACCACCCTCTATGTGCCGGTCAAGCGCTTCCTTGAGCGGCTCGGACTCGAAGTCAAGGGCGAGATCTGCGGCTGCGATCTGGTCGCCCTCGACAACGGCACACCGACTGCCGTCGTCATTGGCGAGCTGAAACTGACTTTTACCCTTGAGCTTGTGCTGCAGGCCGTCGACCGCACCGCCGTATGCGACGAAGTATGGCTGGCTGTGCGAGCTTCCAAGCGCGGGCGCGGCCGCGAAGCCGACGCACGTGTGAAGAAGCTCTGCAAATTATTGGGATTTGGCCTGCTGGTTGTCGCAGCCAACGGCAGAGTGGACCCGCTCGTGGAACCGGTGCCCTGGAAACCACGCAGCAACGCCAAGCGTCGCTCCAAGATCGTCAACGAGCATCGCCGCCGCCTCGGAGACCCCGCCGCCGGCGGCAGCACGCGCAAGCCGATCATGACCGCCTATCGTCAGCAGGCGCTGGCTTGCGCCGATGTGCTCGCCAAGGGTCCGGCGCGTCCTCGCGATTTGAAACTATTCTATCCCGACGCGGCCAAGATTCTCCATCGCAATGTGTATGGCTGGTTCTTCCGGCAGGAACGCGGCATTTACGCCTTGACCGACGGCGGGCGGGCCGCGCTTTTGCAATGGAGCGAGCAACAAATCGCCGCCGAGTGACAGCGCATCTTTCACCCGGGCTCTCGACCGACGATGGAGACCGAGCAGACGTTCTGCGACGGCTGGCCACCGAGGTTATGGATCAGTCCGATACTCGGATCTTTCAACTGCCGTGCGCCCGCTCGGCCATTGAGCTGCAAGTACATTTCGTACAGCATGCGAATGCCGCTGGCTCCGATCGGGTGCCCGAAACATTTCAGCCCGCCATCGATCTGACAGGGGATCTTGCCATCCGCATCGAACACCCCGTCAAGTACGTCACGCACCGCCTGCCCGTCGTCCGACAGGCCGAGGTCTTCCATCGTGATGAGTTCGGTAATCGAGAAGCAATCGTGCACCTCGGTCATAGAGATCTGCTCGCGCGGCTTTGTGATCCCGGCCTCAGCGTAGGCTTTCTTTGCGGCGATGCGCGCGGTGTGCACATAGCTGCCGTCCCAGTCGTTGGAATGCATTTCCCAACCATTGGATGTTGCGAGTTGAAGCGCCTTGAATGTCACCAGGTCCCGCTTGCCGAGACTATGTGCAATATCGGGACGGGTCACGATAACGGCAGCCGCTCCGTCCGAGACACCGGCGCAATCGTACAGGCCCAACGGTTCGGCAATGATCGGCGCCTTCAGGCATTGCTCCTCGGTAATTGCCTGCTGGAAATGGGCTTTCGGATTTTTCGCGCCATTGGCGTGGCTCTTGATGGAGACGTGCGAAATCGCCCGTTTCAATAGTTTGGGATCGACCTGAAATCGGCGCTGATAGGCGGACGCGAGTTGCGCAAAATTGGCCGGCGCTACGGCATTGGGATACCATTGCGGAATGTAAGTGCCGACCGTTGCCGTCGGCAGGCCGCCATAGCCCGTATCTTTGAGCTTTTCCATGCCGACGGCGATCGCGATGTCACAAGCGCCCGAGGCCACCGCATAGACCGCGCCGCGCACCGCATCCGACCCGCCAGCGCAGGCATTTTCAACACGCGTTACTGCGATGTTGGGCAAGCGCAACGCGATCGCCAGCGCCATGCCGGCGCGGCCGACACCGATGTCCGGCATGTGCGTGGAGAACCACGCCGCATCCAATTGCTCCGGCCCGATGCCGGCGTCCGCCATCGCCTCGTTATAGGCTTCGACCATCAGGTCTTCCGGGCTCGCGTCCCAGCGTTCGCCGAACTTGCTGCACCCCATGCCGAGAACGGCAACTTTATCCTTGATACCCGAAGCCATGTTTCACTCCTTGGCCGTTTTCGCGGCCGGTTTGACTGATCTGATCGGCGTGGCCTTCCAGAAATAACGGGTGAAGGCGCGGCGCTCGTCCACATCCTTGATACGGAACACCATTTCAACGTTGGTATCCGATGCGATGTCGCCTTTGGCGATGTCGGTAAATTCCATGAGGATGCGACCACCGCCCTCGAAGTCGACCTGGCCGTACGTGTGCGGCGGCGATTTGTGAAACGACAGATACTCGGCCGACCAACTCAGCACACGCCCCCGGCGCTCTGCCAGCTTGTAGGGTTTCTGGGTATCTTGCAGCGGTTTGCCTTGGTCGTAGGAAATGCGCGACGGCGGGAAATGCACCGTCCCCGTCACCTCGCAGCGCCCCGCCACCAGTCCCATCAGCGCACTTTTGTGGCGATAGGCGGTGGTCAACGCCGTCTTACGGTCCTGCTCCCCGCGCATGCCGCGTTCGAGCCTCAACTGATCGTTGAACGACAGGAACTTGGTGTAGTTCTTTTCCTCCACGCCACGACCGATCCACTGACTGACGCCTTTGGCCGGTCGAAATGAGCGGACCGCATCCGTCACCCGAAACACCAGCGCTTCCGCGCCGCTGCCGAACTGCGCTAACAAAATGAGTTGCCCCGGCAGCGCCTTCTCGAGCACCAGCGACAACAACAGGAGCCCATGTGCGGTCCCGGTGTCACCGACGCTCTCCGAAAGCGTATTGACGACAGCTTCGGCCTTGATGCCGCAGGTCTTGGCGATCTGCCGATCGATCCGGGCGAACGTCGACGGAAAAATGAAATGGTCGATCTGTCCGGCTTTGACGTTCGCGGTTTCGAGTGCGGCAAGTATGGCTTTCGGCGCGAGCTTGCTCAGCCCCTCATCGCGCACCCAGCGCTCCTCCCAGTGATAATCGATGTCCTCGCCGCTCGCCCTGAAATGATCGATGAAATCGACATTGACAGTGCCCGCGCCGAGAAATTCAGCGAGCACGCCTTTGTTGCCGATCAGAACCGCACCGGCGCCATCGCCGTAGTCCAACTCCTGGGCACTGGCGGCGCGTGTTTTCCGAGTGTCGGCCGCCAGGACCAGTACGTTGCCGCCGTTGTTCGATTTGACGCGCGCGATCGCCTGTGACACGGCCGACAACGCCGTCCGCTGCGAACCGCCGAGATCAAGGGCTTCCACGTCGTCACGCAGCGTGAGGGCTTCACACACAATACCGGCGTTGAGCCTCTCGACGAACGGCAGTGTGTTGGAGGCGAGATAGACGCCGCGCACATGATCGCGATCCTCTCCCGCGCCGAGGCAGTCGCGTGCGGCGGCGACAGCCATCGTCAGGCTGTCCTCGTCGAAATTGACCATGGCGCGAGTGCCCTTGGCCTTGCTGGCGAATTGCGGTGCATACCACGCGTTGGCGTCGACGACAGTGCGTCGGCTTAGCCGCAACCACGGCACATAGCCGCCGTGACCAACGATCCCAATCATGCTTCTGATCCCTTGTCGATCCGGCACGCAACCGCCCGATGTCTCAACCAATTAAACCCACCTCACCAACTAATCGTAGCGCGCGCAAGACGTCAAATCCGTGCGTTAGCTAACAACCCCTCACTGCTCTCCGACTGCTCTCTGTCAGTAGCTTTTGAACTTGTCGTGTTTTTGTAGCTCGTGATCTGTCGCCTTCGGTGGTGGTATCGATGCGACCGGAAGGCGTGGGCGGTCGCGTCGGGGTATTATGCCATGACTGCTGATCGGGTGGCAGTCCGGGTCTGTTTCTTTGTTCGACTTGAAGCCCGTTTCTCCGCCCCGACCCGCAACACGGAAACGGCGGCGCGCGCGGGGTTGGTGGGGCGGCCGCGCGCAAACAAAGAATCTGATACCGACGGTCATTCTTTTTGACCGTCGGTATCAGGAGGCCGATCTCTCGGAGCTGAATCGTTTTGTGCATGAGGCCGATAAGCAAGGCCACCCATCCATGGCTGTCGCCGCGATGATTGCTTGGGAATGGATGATCCGCGAAGCTGATATCGTCGGCCAATTGACCTGGGGGCAATATCGCTCGGGAAACCGGCCAGCGGAGATGCAGTTGATCCATAACAAGAACAACGATGACGAGCCGCTCCGCATGCCGCTTGAGGCGTTCGACGGGCAACTACTGTTCCCAGAACTGGAGGCCAGACTTGCGGTGTTGCCAAAACGGGGCAGCTTGATGATCATGCGGAATGCCCCGGATCGACTGCGTCGAGAGCACCTGCCGTACAAGCTCAACTATTTCCAGAAGCTGGCGCGCAAAATTTTGGATGACGCCCAACTTCAGCACCTGAATTTCGAAAGCTTTCGGAACGGCGGCGATACAGATTGTGCCAACGCCGGCCTGACCGACCAAGAGACCATGGCGCTGGACGGCCACAAGACCCGTGACATGCTCACGATCGATCTCGCTCGCAACATGCAGCAGCGCGTCAATGGCATGCTGAAACGTCGAGCGCTGAGAACGAAAAGTGTCTGATTGTCGGAATGGCGGACCTTCGTTTGTCGGAATGGAACAAAGGGAGGTCAGTCTAAGTCCTTGAATTGGTTGGTGCGGACGGCGGGACTCGAACCCGCACGGGGTTGCCCCCTCAGGATTTTAAGTCCTGTGTGTCTACCGGTTCCACCACGTCCGCTGCTTTGACCGTCGTTGCGGATTTGCGCAATCGGGGTCTCGCATTTGTGTTCCCGCCCGAGGACGGTTGGCCAGCGCAGCTTTGGATAAGGATATTCGCGCGCCGGGGCAAGCGTCTTTGGTGACAGCCTTTGGGAACAAGCACCGGTGCGCAGCGCCGACCGTGGCCGCCACATCTAGCGCCGAACGTCGGTGGCTGTCCCCAACTGCGCCTTTTGGCGGATCGCGAAGGCACGACTAGATGCTGGCGTGCGCGGATGTTGGGTCGCGCGGAAGGACTTGACCCAACTTACAGGCTGCAGGCTGCGGCCGGAGCGGGCATGTTGGGGGACAGCCACCGTAGCGCGGAGACGGCGGTGGCATACGGAGGCGCTGCGGTAAGTTGGGTGGCTGTCCGCATGTTGCCTGTGATGCGGCGGCCCACATTTCGTCTGCGACGAGCGGGCTTTCAACCCACGTCTTCCCGGGCAGGCGATATGGAGTTCTCAAGGAACCTACACCTGCGCAGGGTCTTCACGTCAGCGCAGATCGCCTTGCAACTGTACTGCGCGGCAGCCTCGAACTGATACCCGCCGTTGCCGTCCACTTCGACCGTATGCTGACAGCGCCTACATGTGACTTTCGGCATCGCATGTTCCTCCATTCGGATCGACCTTACAGGAAGCATACCTGGGAGGGACGGCTGAAAGTGGTCGAGACTTTGGCGGGACAGTAATGGCCCCCTATGCAACGTGTCCCAGCGGGGACCAGCATGTCCCAGCAGAGGCAAGCATGACCCGGCACCGCTGCGATGGTCGGACGCATTGTGTCCCACACGGGCTTGGTCGTACCGGACACCCGGTGACGGATCATTTACTGTCCTACACGAATACCTTCGACATGTCGGACATCCGTCCTCATACTGTCCTACATCAATCGGACAGTTCTCGAAGGGCATACCGCCATGCAGATCGGATACGCACGGACCTCGACCACGGACCAGCTCGCTGGCTTCGAGGCACAGAAGGCGGAACTGTTGGCGGTCGGCTGCGATGCCAAGCTGTTCGTCGAGCAGGTATCCTCCGTAGGGGAACGCCCGCGACTTCGCGCCATGCTCGACCAACTGCGCTCCGGGGACGTGGTGGTCGTGACCAAGCTGGACCGCCTCGCCAGGTCCATCCGCGATCTCGTTGGCATCCTCGACCAGATTACGGCAGCCGGTGCCTCGCTACGCATTCTCGCCATGTGCCTGGATACCGCCACCGCCACCGGCAAGCTCATGCTCAACGTCCTAGGCTCCGTCGCGGAGTTCGAGCGGGAGATGATGCTGGAGCGGCAACGATCTGGCATTGCCAAGGCCAAGAGCGACGGGAAGTACAAAGGCCGGGTGCCCACTGCCATGCGCAAGGCTGATGAAGCCGTAGCGCTGCTGTCAAGTGGAGTGAAGCCAGCGGTCGCCGCAAGGCAACTCGGCATCGCCCGATCAAGCCTTTACCGGATCATGGAACAGCGCGGAGTGAAGCGCGAGACAGTGACGAGCGTGGTCGGCAAGGCCTCCTAGGGCATCGAGCTTGGGCGTAGCATACGACTACCTGCCACGAGGCAGAGACTGCCAAGTTGCATACATCATAACTGCAATCTCTAATGGCTCATTTGGTCCCAATCGGGTATAGTCTGAACATCCCGACTAACCCCCCAGCGGCCCCGTATCGCCACCCAGGAGCCCATGCCATGACTGCCACTACCACCGCCGATACCTTCCACCCGACCACCCTGCCGATCTTCACCGCCCGCGAGTGGCTGCTGGCCACCGAGCCGTGGCTGTTGGAGTTGATGCTTGGTTCCGATAAGGCGCTTGCAGGGGATTCTAAGAAGGCCGGTGAGATTGCCGCGGAGGGTGGCCTGTCGTTCGATGCCGCTGGCTACCCTGCGCTGGTGTGGATGCAGGTCTACCCGTGAACGATCGAACACGCCCATGGCTGCCAGCCAGGGTTTTTGACTTAAATCACTGTCGAAACCGCAATGACGACGGCCGCCACAGCCAAAGCGGCCTCGCTGTAGGTGCCATCGGACTTGCTGTTGACGGCTCACCCTTTCACCTACGGCCTTCCTACAGGATAACCATCGACCCGCAATCTAACGGCGAAAGAACCATCTGACTCAATCTGATACGTTTATGCGAGAACTCTGCGCTTGTTCGCTACTCTTTCATCGCCGCCGCACACGCAAAAAGGGCCACCCTTTCGGGTAGCCCTTCCTGTTTCAGATCTCAGAGTGGAGCTTGAGATCAGAAGCGGATCTTGGAACCGGCAATGAACATGCCGATGTCCTTGCAGCCGCCGGCAGCCGAGCAGTTGTCCGAAGACAGGCTGAAGTTGCGGTAGCCAGCGAAGAGCTGCATGGCAGCAGCATCGAGATCCTGCTGGATGCCGAGGCCCCAGACGCGCTGTGTGGTTACGTCGCCGGTGTAGGCACCAGCCACACCAATTGCGCCTGCCCCAGTGACAGCGTTGTAACCCGTTGCGCCACCAGCTGGCTCAAGACCGAAGGTATTGTAGCCGTTCTTGGTCTGGCCGTACTCGCCGTAGAGTGCGGTGTTGCCGAGGCCGAACCAGTTCTTCGCAATACCACCCTGGATCAACCACTGGCGAGCGGTGTCCTTGGTTGCGCCTGCAGCGGAGTAAGCCGAAACAGCGGCACCGTTGAAGAGGTCGTGGCCACGTGTGAACACGTTGTAATGACCTTGAGCGAACAGGCCGGTGGCCACATGCATCAACGACAGCGACGCGCCGTCATTGGTGGAGTGCGGACGCACAGACGAACCGTTCGTCGAGATCAGCGACGTGTAGTTCGAGTTGTTCGCATCTTCGTGGCCGTAAGCCGCGGCAAGGCGGAGGCCCGAGAATTCACCGGCGTACTTCAGACCGACAGCCCAGAGCGGGCCGTAGCCTTGGTCGGCGGTGCCAGCAGCGTTGGCAGAGATGCCATCAGCCGAGACCGAACCAGAGTAGCTGGCGGTCAGGGTGAAGCCGACGAATACAGGCGAAGCCCACATCAAGCCGTTCTGGCGCGTTGAGTATTCAGCACCGTTATCCGTCGTATTGGCGATGCTGTAGTTGGTGAAGCTCGATGACGGAGCGGCACCCGATGCAGCACTACCATTGGTTGCAATGGCGCCTACGGGTTGGTTCGTGCGGAAGTTCAGCGCTGAACCGACCAGCGACATGGAGGCGCTGGCGACGGTGAGGCCGATGCCGCCGAGGTCGATGGTGCCTTGCGGACCAGCGCCGGCAACGAAGCGACCGACGGTCAAGCGACCGACTTGCTTGCTTTCCAACCACCAGTTGGCTTCACGCATGGTGATGGCAGGGTCGTTGGCGCCGAAGCCGTTCGGCGGGTTATTGACCGTGTTGATGCCTGCGGCGACTGACTGCTTGTCGCGGAACTGGCTGATGTTGGACGAACGGCCACCGGTGGCCTGTTCAATAACGATCGAGTAACCAGCCGACAGGTTCGGCGAGACCTTGGCGTTGCCACGGAAGCCGAAACGGCTGGACTGGTTGACGTTATCGATGCCGAGGGCGGTATTCCGGTTGATGCCGTCGTTCCAGGCGATGATCATCTTGTTGACGTGGCCGTAGACTTCCAGCGACGTCTTGCGGGTGCCC
>JANXWC010000184.1 GCA_025351355.1 Hyphomicrobiaceae bacterium | reverse complement strand
GGCCGGGCACCAGCAATGGCGGCGCCGACCCCGGCACCGATCATGCTCGCCTCGGCGATGGGTGTATCGCGCACTCGCTTGGCGCCGTACTTGGCCAGCAGCCCTTCCGTCACCTTGTAGGAGCCGCCGCGCTCGGCGATGCCCTCACCGATGATGAAGACATCGGGGTTGCGTGCCATCTCCTCGTCGATGGCTTCGCGCAGCGCATCCCGATACATGATTTCGCGCATTGGCGTTGCTCCTTCGGAAACTTTCATGACTCTAGCTGAGCGTCAGTAGACTGCGGCGAAAGCGCGGAACTCGTCCACGCTGACCTCGCGGCTGCCTTTGGAAAATTCGACGGCATCGGCGAATTCCTTCTCGACCGAGCGCTCGATGGTCGAAACGTCGGCGGCCGACGCATGCCCGAGATCGACGAAATTGTTTCGGGCGCGGTCGACCGGATCGCGCTGCTTGTAGTAGGCAAGCTTGTCCTCGGGCATGTACTTGCCCGGATCGTTGACGTGATGCCCCATGTGCCGGAACGTCCGCGCCTCGATCAGGATCGGGCCCTGGCCCGCTCGGCACTTGCGTGCCGATTCCTCGGTCAAGTTGTAGACAGCCAGCGGATCGTTGCCATCGACCAGATGGCTTTCGACACCGATCGCCGCTCCACGCTTGAACAGATCCGTCTCGCGGGTCGACTCGCCGATGGGCGTAGAGACCGCGTACTGATTGTTCTCGATGACCAGGATGAAGTTGAGGTTCCAGATCGCCGCTAGGTTGAGCGACTCGAGGAACGTGCCGTTGTTGGTCGCCCCATCCGTGGTGAAGGTCACCGTCACGGCATCGCTGCCGCGCACCTGCGCCGCGAGTGCCGCCCCGACGCCGAGCGGTGTACCAGCGCCGACGATGCCGTTGGCACCAAGATTGCCGGTCGTGATGTCGGCGATGTGCATCGAACCGCCGTAACCCCGGCAGTAACCGGTTTCTTTTTGCAGCAGCTCGGCAACCATGCGCTTGATGTCCGCGCCCCAGGCGATGCAGTGCCCATGTCCGCGGTGGGTAGAGGCGATGAAGTCGCCCTTTCTCAGCGCAGCGCACACGCCCGTGGCAATGCCCTCCTGCCCGAGATAGGGGTGGAAGTAGCCGCGAATGAGACCCTGGCGATACAGCTTGATGCCTTCGGTTTCGAACACGCGGATGGCATAGGCAGTTCGGAAAAGTTTTTCCAGAAGTTCGCGTGGTGGAGTGTTTTCCGATGCGCGCGGTTTAGCCATGATGATCCAGAGGTCTCCTGCTTTAGCCCGATTTTTAGCCATTTGTTTCTTAAACGCCAGACAAAAGTTTGTCGAGAAAATTTTCTTCATGACATCGACTGCCTTTACAAATCAATTGCAACCGGCGCCAAACTCGGACTAGAAACGAACTCTTTGCGGAAAACCCGAAACGAGACCACGAAAGATGCCGCCGGAACACAGCGACCTGATCAACCGAATCCAGACGCACTACGGCGACCTCAGACCCGCCGAACGTATCGTGGCCGACTATCTGCGCTCGAATGCCGGAACGCGGCTCGATGCCTCGATAACCGAGTTCGCGCGCAGCCTCGGTGTCAGCGAGGCGACCATCAGCCGGGTCAGCCGGGCCTTGGGTTATGACGGTTATCCGAGCCTGAAACTGTCGGTCGCGCAGGAAACAAACCGTTCCTCGGATTTCGACAACCTGCCTGCAGGCCTCGAGCAAACCGACCCAATGGTCACACTCAGCGAAAAACTGTCGCTGAAACTTGCGTCGAGCTTGCGCGAAACTCAGCAGATGCTCGATGCGGACCGCCTGGACAAGGCCGTCGCTGCTATCGCCAACGCCACCACGACGGTTTTCTTGGGGGTCGGCGGCGCGGCATCGATCTGCAGCGAGGCTGTGCACCTTCTGCTGAAATCCGGCATCAATGCGACGAGCTACAGCGACGGCTATACCCAGATCACCGCGGCGGCCACCATGACACCGGCGCGGACGATGGTCGGCATCTCGCACACCGGACGCACGGAGACGGTCGCGTCGGCCTTGAGCCTTGCGCGCAGCAAGGGTTCCAAGACGATCGCGATCACCAGCGATCCGCAGTCGGAGGTCGCCAAGGCGGCCGAGATTCAACTGATCACCTGGCATCACACGACTCCGGAAATTCCACTTTACGGTGATTTCCTCGAGGGGCGGATCTGTCAGCTCTACCTGATCGAGCTGCTCTATCTCGGGCTGCTGTTCCATACCGGCAATAAGCCGCGCGAGAACCTGAAGGCGACCGGACTAGCGCTCGAGCGCCACTATCAGGGACGCAGGAAAGGCAATAGCGAAAAGAGCGGCGCGGGCTCTTGAGCGGCGCGAAGCTCAGCCCAGCAGCGCTGTCAGGTCGCCAAGCCCGATGACCGGACCGGGCGGATCGCCGAGATCCGGCACGACACGAGCGGCGAGGGCAAAGTCTTCCTCGCCAGTGTAGGACGAGACGGTGACGAGGCATTTCAGCCCGGCCGCACTCGCTGCCCGCAGGCCGTTGTTGGAGTCCTCGATCACAACACAGCGCGACGGATCGAGCGCCAACTCGCGAATGGCGAGCAGATAAATCGCGGGATCGGGCTTCTTCTTGGCCACGGCATCACCTGCGAAAACCGTGATGTGTTTTGAGCGTTCCGCCCCAAGCATGGTGTCGACGACCGCCTGCACGGCGCGCTCGTTGGACGTCGAGCAGACGGCGATCTTGACACCTGCCGCGATCGCTTCGTCGACGACACGGGCGATGCCTGGCCGCAACGGCAGGCCCCCGCTCTG
>JANXWC010000102.1 GCA_025351355.1 Hyphomicrobiaceae bacterium | reverse complement strand
TGGTTCCAGGCTGTGTGAAAACTGGATCGGGCCGTGTTAACATCGTCCCACTGAATCGGTGGGGGCGCGGATGGCAGGTTTCGTCAGGGGCACGGATCGCCAACAGGTGACGTTGTTGCCGGAATGCCTGGAAGATTGGGTTGACGAGAACAATCCAGTGCGCGCGGTCGATGTGTTTGTCGATGCGCTCGATCTTGGCGCTTTGGGTTTCGGCGGGGTGCACGCGCAGGCCACAGGCCGACCCAGCTACCACCCTTCGGTTCTGCTTAAGCTCTATATCTACGGCTATCTCAACCGCGTGCAGTCGAGCCGCCGACTGGAGTGCGAAGCGGGTCGCAATCTTGAAGTGATGTGGCTGACGGGGCGGCTCTCACCCGATCACAAAACCATTGCTGACTTCCGCAAGGATAATGGCGCTGCGATCAAAAAAGCCTGCGCACAGTTCGTCGAGTTGTGCCGCAATATGGGCCTGCTCGCCAAAGCCAGCGTGGCCATCGACGGCAGCAAATTCAAAGCGGTCAACAGTCGCGACAACAATTTCACGAAAGGCAAACTGGAGCGGCGTCTCAAGCAGATCGAAGACAGCGTGGCCCGCTACATCGGCCAGCTCGACACCGCTGATCGCCGTCAAGCTTTTGGCGAAGATGCCTCGGAGACAGTGGAGTTGGTCAAGACGAGGCTGAAGGAAAAACTGGTCAAGCTCGAAGAAGAAGTAAAGCGGCTGCGAGCGATTGAACAACAGGTGCTCGCGTCGCCCGATCAACAGATCTCACTGACCGATCCCGATTGCCGTTCGATGGCCACAAGCGGGCGTGGCAGCGGCATGGTTGCCTACAACGTGCAAAGCGCCGTGGATACCGAACATCATCTGATCGTCGCCCATGAAGTGACCAACTCCGGCAGCGACCGCTCGCAACTCGCCACGATGGCAGAGGCCGCGAAAGTGGCTCTGCACAGCGATAACTTGGATGTCGTCGCCGATCGCGGCTACTTCAAAGGCGAAGAAATTCTGGCCTGTGAGAACGCTGGCGTGTCTGTGATATTGCCAAAACCGCAGACATCGGGCGCCAAGTCGAAAGGCCGCTTCGGCAAGCAGGATTTTGTTTATCTGCCAACTGAAGACGCCTACCGCTGCCCGGCTGGCGAGACGCTTTCGCACCACTACACCGCCAACGTAGACGGCCAGAAAATGCTGGTCTACATCAC
This sequence comes from Hyphomicrobiaceae bacterium, assembly GCA_025351355.1. GTDB lineage: Bacteria > Pseudomonadota > Alphaproteobacteria > Rhizobiales > Hyphomicrobiaceae > JABFRJ01. The sequence continues at coordinate 7,374 of JANXWC010000102.1, read as the reverse complement.
CAAAGCGTGCCGCACTTGCCCGCTTAAAAATAGCTGCACAACGAGTAACGAGCGGCGCGTCAAACGCTGGGAACACGAACACGTGGTCGAAGCCGTGCAGACACGCCTCGATAAAAATCCGCAAGCGATGCGCGTCCGCCGCGAGACGGTCGAGCATCCGTTCGCCACGCTGAAAATGCGCATGGGCGCGACGCACTTTCTCTGCAAGACCCTGCCGAAAGTTGCGACCGAAATGGCACTGAACGTGCTCAGCTACAATCTCACGCGCGTCATGAATATCGTCGGCGTCACCGCACTCGTGGCGGCCATACGAGCATGAGTGCGCGCGTTCGGAAAAAATGATCTGCCCAGGCCTCCCAGGGGGCGCTGACGTTGCTTACAGATCGACATCAAGCTGTCTATCAGCCAAAATGTGCGAATAATTGCTGTTCGCGTAAGCCTCGCTCCGGTGACCAACCGTTCGAAAAGAGCCCACTCCGTTTTCACACGGCCTGGGTCATTGCTGGTCCTTAAGCGGAGGGGTTCAGGCGCCGGGTAGGCCATTAATTGCCTTGAGCGCTCTGCAGGAGACGCGTGGCCGCCCGGATCTTGGCGATCAGGCGATCGGCGCCATGAGCATTACCGCCAGCGTCGCGCCTGGTGGTGAGGCCCTTGAGCCCGTGCGCGATAATGGCACGAGCCTCGGAACGACTGAGCCCAGCGTCGCGCATGAGCCAGCGTTCGAATTCTCTCGGGGTCGGCGTGTGAGCCGCAAAGGGCCGCGATTTGACAGCCGAAATGCGCGCCTCGGGAAGCATCGGAAACGTGACGATGGAAATTTCCCAGAGATCGATTTCAGAAATGCGCCGAATGCCGGTTTTGGCATCACGGCGCGTCTGAGAAGTACGGTAGCCGATGGAAAGGCCATCGATGGCGCCGGCGCGCATCAACGCCAGCACCTCACGCGATCGGCTGACGTTGGAGAGCAAGCGACCCTTGGCATAAAGGCCACGGGCGTCTTCGCGCAATTCCTCCCAGACTCCGATGGGCTCGGCCGCATCGTGCTGGAACAGCATGCGGACGCCACCGGCACCACGCGTTGCTAAAGTCTGTTTGAACGCTCCGGGCAACACGATATCCTGGCCGAGATCTTCGCGGTTGAAGAGCGACGCATAGCCTTCGAATTCACCGGTCTCGTCGGTGGATTTCAGGTCGATTGCGGTAAACTTGGCTTCGAAAGCTGAACGATTTGGGAGCATGATAAAACTCGAAGCATGATACAATTCGGGGATGGCTACGCGTTGAAGCATTGCCAGGTTTCAGGCGCGCAGATGTGGTGCGTGGGCGCGACGCAAAGAATCGACCGCGCGAAGGCGGGGCGGTTGCGATCGTTCAAGTCATGATCATTTGAATGGTGGGCGCGACAGGGATTGAACCTGTGACCCCACCCGTGTGAAGGGTGTGCTCTACCGCTGAGCTACGCGCCCTGAGACGCGCCAAAGCGCCGCCGCAAATCGTAGGGATGAGCGGGTTATGGTGGGCTGAGATGCCGCTGTCAAGTTGGCTCGACCGAGCGTGGCGGGGCAGCTCTGCTTCGCGTTTGCGATTGGGCACCCGCACCCCAAGCGCCAGCCGCTTAGGCAGGCTTTGGGTTTGGCGAAAGCCTTGTGCTGACCGCTCTAAACCGGTGGTGTTTTGCCCTCCCCCGTCGAGAGAGACGACGAAGGTGGCGCCGGAGAGCGATATTGGGCGAGAATGTAGACACGCACAGCACTGGACAGATTGGTTTTGCCACGCACCCGGTCGATGCGGCCGACCAACTCGGAAAGTGCGATTTCGTCGCGCACGGCGAGTTCCTTCAGCGCCTCCCAGAAAGGCTGTTCGAGACTGATAGAGGTGCGGTGACCGGCGATTTGGAAGGAGCGCTTCTTCGGCTGCATGAGGACCGCCATCAATCCTTGCCTGGGTTTGTGGTAGGGGGAGAGAGCGCGTGGTCGACGGTAATATCGCGTTCGTGGGCGGCGTGGCGGCGGCGCTCCAGCTCATCGGCAGCCGTGTGGATTTCCCGCTCCGCTTTGGTGCGGCCAAACTTGGCGCGATTTCCGGCGGCCTTGACTTGCTTGTCAGCCTTGGCGCGCGCCTTGCGGACTTGGCGAAGATTGATGAGATCGGCGGACATGACGGCGGCTCTATGTTTGAATGGACAAGATCGTTTAGCCGATTTGCAGATGTCTGGCTGCAGGCCTGTGTACAAGCCGTTGCTGGGCCGCGAAAGGCGCGAGCGCAGGGAGTATATGACATGACGACGAACGACGGACCAAGTGGCCGGGTGGCGCTTATCACGGGAGCTGCATCGGGCATCGGGTTTGCGGCGCTGGACGCCTTGGCGGCAGCGGGGTGGCGCGTGGCGGCGATAGATCGGAACGAGGCGACGCTCGACAAGCTGCGGCAACGTGCGGCCGGGTCCGCGGCGCTGCATGTCGCCGCCTGCGACGTGTGTGACGAGGCGGCGGTGACGGCCGTCGTCAGCGACGTGGTCAAACGTTTCGGTCGCATCGATGGGGTGGTGAATTCGGCGGGAATCGGGGCGGACATACCGGCCTTGGATACTCCGGTGGACCTCTTCCGACGCATCCTCGACGTCAACGTCATCGGCAGTTTTATCGTGGCGCGCGCTGTGGCGCGGGTGATAAAAGAGGGCGGCAACGGCGGGGCGATCGTCAACATGGCTTCGATCTCGGGATTGCGTGGCAGCAAAGGGCGAGTGGCGTATGGCGCTTCGAAAGGCGCCGTCGTCACGATGACGCAAGTGCTGGCCAATGATCTGGCGGAGTTCGGCATACGAGTGAATGCGATCGCGCCCGGTCCGATCGAAACGCCTATGGTGGCGAAATTGCATTCGAAAGAAGATCGCGAATTGTACATGCGTTACATGCCGATGGCGCGTTACGGGACCCCGGCGGAAATCGCTTCCGCCGTGGTGTTCTTGCTGGATGGGTCTGTGTCAGGATTTATTACCGGCGAGATATTGGCCGTCGATGGCGGTTATCGCGGCGCCGGGATCATTTCCGGGCGAAAGTAAGTGGGGCCCGTCAGTGAGATGTTCATTTCGCTATTGTTTCAACCTAACAGAAACATCTCACAACAGGCTCACCCCCGTAAAGCTAGGAAGGTACCTAGGTGTGGTGCGTGGGCATGGCCGTGCTCGCTCGCGACCGCGGCGGGTCAGTCTTTTTCCTTGAAACCGTACTCTTGGACGCCCTGCTCGTTGCCGTAGTATTTGTAGGGCAGGAACTTGCCGGACATGGTGATCTTGACGCGGTCACCCTTGGCGTTCGGTTCGCGTTCAAAATTGAAGTCGAAGTCGATAGCCGACATGATGCCGTCGCCGAACTCTTCCTCGATCAGCGCCTTCCAAGCCGGACCGTTGACCATCACCATCTCGTAAAAGCGATAGAGCAAAGGATCGGTCGGCGGCATGGGCGTGCCGGCACCACGATAAGGCACCTCGTTGAGCATGGCTTGCTCGGCGGCGGACAGGCCGAACAAGGTGGCGGCGTTCTTCGCCAGCGGCTTGACGAGTTTCATTTGTCCGAGCAGCGCACCGACGATCAGCGTCGGCGCCATGCCGCCAATCTCGTCGCAGATATGCTTCCAGGTCCAGCCCTTCTCGCGTTTGATGTCGAGAATTTTTTCGGTCAGTTGTTCGCGGCGCATCGGTAGCTCCATGGGGGCGAGGAAGTGACTCCATCATCTAAACAGGATCCGACAGCGCCGTAACGGCGCGCTTTAACGCAGGAGCGTTGCGCCGATGCGCAGCTACAGTTGCGCGAGAATTTGCGGAAGCAGGTCGGGCAAATCTTCGGCGATCAGGCCGCGCCCGAACCTGGCTGCCGCAGCGCCATGCAACCAGACCGCAGCTGCAGCGGCTTCGAAGGCCGTCATGTTCTGTGCGAGCAATCCCGTGACAATCCCAGCCAACACGTCGCCGGAGCCGGCCGTCGCCAGCCACGGCGGCGCATTCTCGTTGATGGCCGCACGCCCGTCTGGCGCCACTACCACAGTATCCGGACCCTTAAGGACGACGATGGCGCCCGCACGCTTCGACGCTACGCGCGCACGATCAAGTTTCGACCCCGGCAGGTCTCCGAAGACGCGCTTGAATTCGCCTTCGTGCGGCGTCAGCACGACCGACCGCTCCAGGTTCTCGCCGATGAGCGCGAACAGATGTTCGATAACCGGCTGTTCGTCGTCGTCCTGATCGAGCGTGAAGGAGGTCAACGCATCAGCGTCAAGGACGCAGGCGGCGTCAAATTCAAGCGCGACCTGCACGAGCAGTCGGGTGGCGATGCTGACACCGCAACCGGGGCCGATCAGGATAGCATTTTTGCGTGCGTCAGCGAGAATCGCACCCAAGCCGCGCGGGCCATCGAAGCCTTTGAGCATGATGGCGGTCAGCTGTGCAGCGTTCGTTGCGACGGCATCCAGCGGCGAGGCGACGGTGACCAGGCCGGCGCCTGCTCGCAAAGCGGCGCGCGCGCCGAGCCGAGCTGCACCGGTGCTTTCAATGCCGCCGGACACGACGACGGCGTGGCCGCGCGTATATTTGTGTGAGGATGCGTCGGGCCACGGTAAGCGCCCGAGCCAGAGGCCGGGGCAATTGGCAAAAGTCTTGGGACCAATGGTTTTCGTCACATTCGCGGGGACACCAATATCTGCCACAACGACTTCGCCGCACAAGCTGCGTCCCGGCAAAAGAAGGTGCCCGGGTTTGTGGCGGAAAAAAGTAACGGTGCGCGCCGCGCCAACAACATGGGTGCCGAGTGCCACGCCCGTATTACCATCGACACCACTGGCGATGTCGACCGCCAGAATTGGGCAGGGTTGGTGGTTGGCCGCCGCTATTGCTGACGCGTAATCACCCTCGATGGCGCGCGAAAGGCCGGCGCCGAACAATGCATCGATCAGCAAAGATGGCTGCATCGCTAAGGCCGAGGCAAGCACGTCGCGCCACACGGCACGAATCGGCTCGCCCCAGCGCCGCGCCATTTCGGCGGCATCGCCCTTGAGTGTTGCCGGATCGGCAACGCAGGCGACCTGGACATCATAACCGCGCTCCCTCAGCAAGCGCGCGGCCACAAAACCGTCGCCGCCATTGTTGCCGGGTCCACAAAGGACCACGATGCGAGCGCACGGCTGCACCATCTTGGCGGCCTCATCAGCCACGGCACGGCCGGCATTCTCCATCAGCGTCAGCGACGGCACGCCAGCGGCAATGGACAGCCGATCCGCCTCGGCCATTTCGCTTGTGGTCAGCAGCTCAGTGGCCGCGACAGCCATGTTTTCGGAAATGCTCAATTTTTAGCCTCCATCGCCTAAAATATATGCGCTTTCGCTCCCAACCGTTGAGCTGAAGTCTTTGAGCCTAGTCCAACTACTTGTGTTAACAGCCGATTATTTTCTGCTTCCAGCTTGGCACGCGGCGTGCTCTCAGATATTGACCACACAGAGAACTTAAAATGTCCGGCGGCAGCAAATCGCTCTGCCTGGCACAATCCTCGCATTCCCTGGGGCGTCGCATGAAAAAGATCGAAGCCATTATCAAGCCGTTCAAACTCGACGAAGTCAAAGAAGCATTGCAGGAGATCGGCTTGCAGGGCATCACGGTGATCGAGGCGAAAGGCTTCGGCCGACAAAAAGGTCATACCGAACTTTATCGCGGCGCCGAATACGTTGTGGATTTTCTGCCGAAAGTTAAAATCGAAGTGGTTTGCACCGACGACATGCTGCCGAAGGCGGTCGAAGCAATTCAGCGTGCGGCAAAAACGGGCAGGATAGGCGACGGGAAGATCTTTATATCCACGATCGAGGACGCTATCCGTATCCGCACCGGTGAGACCGGCAACGACGCGGTCTGATTTCGGATTTTTTTGTCGCGCGCAGCAGGGCCCTTTGATAGGACCTGCATGGATCCGGCGTGTCGACGAATACTCTTGTCTGACCGACACACACACGTTTACCGGCACACACTTTTACTGACACGCACACGTTAACTGACACACGAAGGGGGAGCCCCAATGACCGCGATAAAGACTGCAGCCGACGTTCTCAAGATGATGAAGGACAAGGACGTCAAGTTCCTTGACCTGCGCTTTACCGATACCAAGGGCAAGATGCAGCACGTCACCGCCGACGCCACTTGCGTCGACGCCGATATGTTTGCCGAAGGTTACGCCTTCGACGGCTCTTCGATCGCCGGCTGGAAAAGCATCGAAGCCTCCGACATGACCTTGATGCCGGACCCCTCGTCTGCGCACATTGATCCGTTCTTCGCTCAGACAACCATGGCAATCTTCTGCGACGTGCTTGAGCCATCGACCGGCGAAATGTATTCGCGCGATCCCCGCTCGATCGCCAAGCGCGCCGAAGCCTACATGAAGTCGACAGGCTTGGGCGACACGATCAATTTTGGTCCGGAGGCCGAATTTTTCATCTTCGACGATGTGAAATTTACCGCCGACCCCTACCACGTGTCCTACAAGGTCGACAGTGCCGAACTGCCGTCGAACATGGGCACCGACTACGAGATGGGCAACCTCGGCCACCGTCCGCGCGTCAAAGGTGGCTACTTTCCCGTGCCGCCGATCGACAGCTGCCAGGACATTCGCTCCGAGATGCTTTCGGTGATGGCCGAGATGGGCGTCGCTGTCGAGAAGCACCACCACGAAGTGGCTGCCGCTCAGCATGAACTCGGCGTCAAGTTCGGCCCGATGATCCGCATGGCCGATCACATGCAGATCTACAAGTACGTGATCCATCAGGTGGCGCAGGCCTACGGTAAAACAGCAACCTTCATGCCGAAGCCGATCTTCGGCGACAACGGCTCGGGCATGCACGTGCACCAGTCGATCTGGAAGGGCGGCCAACCGATGTTCGCCGGCAACAAGTATGCCGACCTCTCGGATATGTGCCTGAGCTACATCGCCGGCATCCTGAAGCACGCCAAGGCCATCAACGCTTTCACCAACCCGACCACCAACAGCTACAAGCGCTTGGTGCCGGGCTATGAAGCCCCGGTGCTGCTCGCCTACTCGGCGCGCAACCGTTCCGCTTCGTGCCGCATTCCGCACGTCACCAGCCCGAAGGCCAAGCGCATCGAGATCCGCTTCCCCGATCCCGCCGCCAATCCGTACCTCGGCTTTGCCGCCATGCTGATGGCCGGCATCGACGGCATCCAGAACAAGATGCATCCGGGCGAAGCGATGGACAAGAACCTGTACGATCTGCCGCCTGCTGAGTTGGCCAAGATCCCGACGGTGTGCGGCTCGCTCCGCGAAGCGCTCGACAGCCTCGACAAGGACCGCACGTTCCTGAAGGCCGGCGGCGTGTTCACCG
>JANXWC010000180.1 GCA_025351355.1 Hyphomicrobiaceae bacterium | reverse complement strand
TATCGGACGCCGCAGAAGCGCTTTAACAGCAAGGTGCGCTACGCGCTAATCATGACACTGCGCTGCCTCGATGAGGATATCGATCTCTATAGCGAAATCGCGACCGGCATCGCTGCCCGCGCCAAGGCGCCGATCACGGTCCGGACGCGTGCTGTTTGTGCATGACGGCACCGCCGCCGACATGGCCAGCTTCGACACTGTCGTCGCGGACCACGCAGGCGCCACGTCTGGACCGGCGCAAACCGTGAGCGTCACGATCGCCGGTTGATCTTCAACCCGTCAGGCCGAACGCGCGAGCCAAACAAGCGACTGCCTCAAATAATTCTGCCTTGCTGCGGAACTGGCAATAGGCACAGTCGTTTTACGCATCTTGGAGCTTCGCAGCTGCCGCCCGGCCGGTGTGAACGAAAACGCTGCGCGAGCGACAATGATTGAAAGCGCACCCGATTATGCGTTCCCGGACAAATGGACGGCGCGATTGACGATGGCCCATGTGAGTGATCCGTCCAGTCATGACCGCATTGCCGACGAGCTCAGCTCAGCAGATGATCGCGTGGTACTCAGCGAGTGGCTGCCACCACAGTCCGGCATGGTGCCGAAAATCCGGATTGGCCGACGCTGGATCAACGTATTGTGGGGTTTTCCAATTGCGTTCCTGCTGCTGATCTTCGCCATTGCCGTCGCGCAGGCCTTGCGGGAGATACCCGCCGTGCAGGATTTTCTGCTGCGATATCCTGGCGCTCCGCCAAGCGCCCCGGCCGTGACCGCGGGCTTTCCGCTGTGGGTGAGGCTGCAGCATTTTCTCAATCTCTGGTTCATGACGTTTATTATTCGCGCGGGCATTCAGGTGCTGGCCGACCATCCGCGACTGTACTGGAAACGCGATTGTACCCCGGGTACGGAGTGGTTCCGATTTCAAACTGCCGTTCCCGCTGGCCGCATATGGACCGCAAAAGACGATTCTGTGACGATTCCGGCGTGGCTGGGCATTCCAGGGCTCAGGCATTCGATCGGCCTGGCGCGCTGGTGGCACTATTCCTTCGGCCTGCTGTGGATTGTCAATGGCGTGGTCGTCTATACGCTGTTGTTCATGACCGGCCAGTGGGTGCGCTTGGTTCCCGACACATTCGAAGTGTTTCCAAATGCGCTCTCAACGGGGCTGCAATATCTATCGCTGAACTTTCCCCAGGATGACAGCTGGGTTAAATACAACAGCCTCCAGCAGCTGGCCTATTTCATTACCGTATTCGTTGCCGCGCCCGTATCGATTGTCACCGGACTTCTGCAGAGCCCGGCGATCTCGAACAAACTCGGTTGGCTTGGCGGTGTATTCAACCGGCAGTGGGCGCGGTCGGTGCATTTCCTGGCGATGTGGTGGTTTTTGATCTTCATCCTGGTTCACGTCACCTTGGTGTTCATCACTGGCGCCCGTGTCAATCTGAACATGATGTTTGCGGGCGTCCACGATGCATCCTGGAGCGGCTTTGTTGTGTTTGTGCCGTCAATGGCCCTGGTCGCGTTGACGTGGTGGCTCGCTTCGCCGTTCACGATCCGCTATGCCCGCGTCGTACAGAGCATTGGCGCCATGATGATGCGCCCGTTTATTTTCCTGACGCAATGGTGGGACCCGACCAGTCAGCTCACCGAACAGGATATTTCACCGCATTTCTGGCCCAACGGCACCATGCCGGCCTCGACCGGGTTTGAAGCGCAGATTGCCGAAAGATTCGCCCGCTTTGTCCTGCGAGTCGATGGCCTGGTGGAGAAACCTTCGGCATTTTCCTACGCCGAACTGAAAGCCATGCCAAAACAGGATCAGATTACCACGCATTTTTGCATTCAAGGCTGGTCCGGGGTTGCCAAATGGGGCGGCGTGCCGATGCGCCATATTCTCGAATTAGTGCGCCCGCTGCCGGATGCGCGCTATGCCGTGTTCTATTCTTTTGCTGATGGCGGTGCCGCCGGGCGCTATTACGACGTTCACCTCATTGCCGATATGCGTCATGCGCTGACCATTCTAGCCTATGAGATGAATGGCGCGCCACTGAGCGTGCTGCACGGCGCACCACTGCGGCTACGCTGCGAAAATCAGCTTGGCTTCAAGATGGTCAAGTGGATTGCAGCGATCGAGTTCGTGCACGACTTCGCTGATCTTGGCGCTGGACAGGGTGGTTACAACGAGGATCACGAGTTTTATGGCTATCGCACGCCGATTTAAGCGGGCAATGGGTGAAAGAACGTCCTCCCTTACTTCGACGCCAGAAGGAATTCCCGCAGCGCAACGGCGTCGTTATGCAGTTGGTCGTGGGCCGAATACACGAGCGTGATGGTACCTTGTCTGGCAAGATCTTTAAGCTTGTCGAGCTGTTCTGGGTGCGCATTGACCTCAGCGCCATACCGATCGCGGAATTCCCGCCAGCGGTCGGGATCGTGTCCAAACCACTTCCGGAACTCGGTGCTGGGAGCAATGTCTTTGGCCCAATGATCGATGGCGGCGTCGACTTTTTTCACGCCGCGTGGCCAGAGGCGGTCGACCAATATGCGCGTCCCGTCTCTTTTGTCGGGCGCTTCGTAGGCACGTTTAAGCCTGATATGTTTCGCAGTTATTTTCGATGCCATCCACCGTGCTCCCAACGCTTTGAGCAGTCTTTTCAAGCGTTCGATTTTTTTTGGGGCCTAGCCTTTGTGCATGGCAATGTGATCGGTCTTCGAACTTTTGATTTCGTATTGCGGGTCATCGTTGCTGGCATGATGCGTAAACCCTTTGAAGTCAACGTTCTTGGTATGCACCTTGATGATCGTGCCACGGACGTGCCCGGCTTCATAGTTTTAGATCACATGATCGCCAACACTGAATCTCTTCATGGTGGGCCTTCCTTTGCCTGTGATCTCCAGTTGCGAGAACGCTGCTCTCACCAAACGCCGCCGAGCCGCGATCAGTCCCGCCTCAGGATCAGCGTCGCGGGCAACCTGTTGGACGGAACCAATTCTCGTCCGGCGCGTTGAGCTAGAGGTCGAGGAGACAGCACATGGCAGCACTGGCATCGGCACGGCCTCATTCAAACGTTTTGTTTCTCGAATGCATAAACACGTTGCGGTTCTTGTCCGTCGACGGCGTGCAAAAGGCAAACAGTGGTCATCCAGGCCTGCCGATGGGAGCGGCGGCCATGGCCGAAGTGCTGTGGACCCGGTTTCTTAAGCACAATCCGGCCAATCCTCACTGGTTTGACCGCGATCGGTTTGTCTTGTCGGCTGGCCACGGGTCGATGCTGCTCTACAGCCTTTTGTATCTCTCCGGCTACGACCTATCGCTGGACCAGATCAAGCGGTTCCGGCAGTGGGGAAGCCTCACGCCGGGCCACCCCGAGCGCGGCAAGACACCGGGTGTCGAAGTGACCACCGGCCCGCTTGGCCAGGGCTTCGCCAATGGCGTCGGAATGGCGATGGCCGAGGCTCACCTGGCAGCGAAGTTCAACCGGCCCGGCTTCGACATCGTCAATCATTTCACCTACGGCATCGTCAGCGATGGCGACCTGATGGAAGGCGTGGCCTCGGAGGCGGCCTCGCTCGCTGGCCACCTGGAGCTGGGCAAGCTGATCTACCTCTACGACGACAATCGCGTCACGTTGTCGGCCGGGACTGATATGGCGTTTACAGAGGATCGCGCGGGCCGGTTCGAGGCTTACGGCTGGCACACCCAGATGATAGCCAATGGCAACGATCTGGAGGCCATAGAAAATGCTTTGCTGGATGCGCGCAACGCTACGCAGCGACCTTCGCTGATTCTGGTACGTACACATATCGGTTTTGGTTCGCCGCACAAGCAGGACAGTTTTGAAGCTCACGGATCGCCGCTCGGCGTCGATGAGGTGCGGCTGACCAAAGAGCAGCTCGGCTGGCCAACCGAGCCGCCTTTCCTGGTCCCCGACGATGCTAGCCGGCGCTTTCTGCAGGCCCTGGGAAAAGGACAATTGGCCGAGGCCGAATGGGCGGAAAAACTGTCCGCCTATACTCGGGCATTTCCCGATTTGGCTGCATCGTTTCAACAAATGAAGGGAGGCCAGCCTTTCGCAGGCTGGGATGCGGACATTCCGGTTTTCCCCGCCGACGCCAAGGGCATGGCCACGCGCGTCGCGGGCGGCAAGGTGATGAATGCAATAGCAGCCAGACTGCCTGCCCTGATCGGCGGATCGGCCGATTTGAACCCGTCAACCCATACTGCCCTGGCCGGACAGGGTGATTTCGAGCCTGCCGGCATGGCCGGAAGCGATAAACAGGGTGCTGCCGATGGGGTATGGGGCTTTACTGGCCGAAACGTCTACTTCGGTGTGCGCGAACATGCCATGGGAGCCATTGCCAACGGTCTGGCGGCGCATGGCGGCACCATGCCGTTTGCCTCGACTTTCCTGATTTTCTCCGACTATATGCGCCCGCCCATGCGGCTGGCCGCCATGATGGGGCTACAGGTGGTCTACGTCTTCACCCACGACAGTATCGCGCTGGGAGAAGACGGCGCCACCCATCAGCCCATCGAGCAACTTGCGGGGTTGCGCGCGGTGCCGGGACTTTCAGTCATCCGGCCCGCCGACGCCAACGAAACGGCGGCGGCTTGGCGGGTGGCCGTGGAAGCCGCGGATCACCCGGTTGTCCTGGTGCTGTCACGGCAAGACGTCCCGACCCTCGATCGCAGCAAATTTGGCGCGGCCGATGGCTTGCGCCGCGGCGCCTATGTGCTGGCGGACGCGCCCAGCGGCGCGCCAGACGTCATCCTGATTGCCAGCGGTTCCGAAGTCGGCCTGGTCATGGCCGCGCGGCAAAAACTCACGGAGCAGAACGTGCAGGCGCGCGTCGTCTCGATGCCGAGCTGGGACTTGTTCGACGCCCAACCAAAGACCTATCGCGATTCTGTCTTACCGCCCTGCTTGCGCTTGCGGCTGGCCGTCGAGGCGGGCGCGACCCAGGGCTGGCATCGCTATGTCGGCGATACTGGCGACGTCGTGGGCATCGACCGCTATGGAGCCTCGGCACCCGGCGCCGAAGTGATGCGTGAATATGGCTTTTCGGTCGAGAACGTCTGCGCAAGGGTTTTTGCTCTTTTGCGTCAGGGTGACCGCGACCATGAACACGCTCGAGCAACTTGAAGCGTGAGGCCAGGCCGCGGTCCCGGGTGCTGGTCCAGCAGGAGCAAAGCGTATGCAGATTGGCATTATCGGGCTCGGCCGGATGGGTGGCAACATCGCCCGCCGGTTGATGAAAGCGGCGCACCATTGCGTCGTGTACGATGTTAATGCACAGGCCCGCGAGGCATTGAGCAAGGATGGGGCCGTGGCCGCTGCCTCGCTGGAAAATATGGTGAAGGCACTGGACCAGAAGCCGCGCGCGGTCTGGGTGATGCTGCCGGCCGGAGCGGTCACCGACGCAACCGTGACGCGGCTGGGCGCACTTTTGGAGCGCGGCGACATCATCATCGATGGCGGCAATTCCTTTTACAAGGACGACATCCGTCGAGCCAAGACCCTCGCCGGAATCGGGATCCGATATGTCGATTGCGGTACCTCGGGCGGGGTTTGGGGCATCGACCGCGGCTATTGCATGATGATCGGCGGAGAAACCTCGGCGGTCAGCCATCTCGATCCGATCTTCTCGGCGCTGGCCCCCGGTTTCGGCACCATCGCGCGCACGGCCGGCCGCGACACCAGCGACACGCGCGCCGAGCGCGGCTACATCCACGCCGGTCCCAGCGGCGCCGGGCACTTCGTCAAGATGGTGCACAACGGCATCGAGTATGGCCTGATGCAGGCGTATGCAGAAGGGTTCGATATCCTGCGGCATAAGGATTCAAAGGACCTGCCCGAAAGCGAGCGCTTTTCGCTGAACATGCCCGACATCGCCGAAGTCTGGCGGCGCGGCAGCGTGATTTCGTCCTGGCTGCTCGACCTGGGTGCGGCCGCGCTGGCCAAGGACCCGCAGCTCACGGAATTTACTGGCTTCGTGCAAGATTCCGGTGAAGGCCGCTGGACCGTGGAAGCCGCCATCGAGGAAGCGGTGCCGGCGGACGTTCTGTCAACGGCGCTCTACGCCAGGTTCCGCTCCCGCCAGGACCACACCTTCGGAGAAAAGATGCTTTCGGCGATGCGGTTTGGCTTTGGCGGTCACATCGAAGGTAAAGAGACGATAGGCCTCAAAAGCCAGCCAGACATCCAGTCAGCGCCCAAAACGACCGAGGTAAGCCATGGATGACCACCAATCTCAATCGGCGCAGTCGCCTCCCCCGCAAGTCGCCAAACCGGCCGATCCCTGCGCCATGGTGATTTTCGGCGCCAGCGGCGACTTGACGAAACGGCTGGTGGTTCCCGCGCTCTACAACCTGGCCCGCACCAAATTGCTGCCGGAACATTTTGCGCTGATCGGCGTGGCGCGCAGCGAGGGAACAACGGAAAGCTGGCGCACGCATCTTCACGACGAACTCAAGACCTTTGTCGGCAACGAGGGATCGGAGGACAATCTCGGGGGGATCAACGAGGCCGTCTGGCAGGGTCTCGCGGCAAGAATGACCTATATTCAAGGCGATCTGACGACACCCGAAGTATACGACGACATCCGCAAGGCATTGACCAAGGCCGAAACAACCTTTGGTACACAGAGCAACGCTATTTTTTATCTGGCTGTCGCCGACCGCTTCTTCGCCAGCGCCGTGGAGCACCTTGGGCAGGCAGGGCTGACCGATACCTCGGGCAAGGATTGTAAATTCTGGCGCCGCGTCGTGGTCGAAAAACCGTTCGGCCACAGCCTTGACTCGGCGCGCGAGCTCGACGAAAAAATCCTGCGCGTGTTGCGCGAGGACCAGATCTATCGCATCGATCACTTCCTTGGCAAGGACACGGTACAGAGCATCCTGGCATTCCGCTTCGCCAATGGGTTGTTCGAGCCGATCTGGAATCGCAACCACATCAGTCACGTGCAGATCACTGTCGCCGAGACGGTGGGCGTGGAAAAGCGCGGAGCCTTTTACGAGGCCACCGGGGCGCTGCGCGACATGGTGCCCAACCACGTCTTCAGCTTGCTGTCGATGGTGGCGATGG
>JANXWC010000179.1 GCA_025351355.1 Hyphomicrobiaceae bacterium | reverse complement strand
CGAGACCGACGCGGCAACCGCCTCGATCCCACCAGCCATATCGACACATCTCCACCCGCTGATTCGGGCAGACTCTCTGAATCACACGCCGAGTCACACGGTCAATAAAAATCGACGGAAAAATCTGATGGATGGTGAGGTTGATCGTGTCAGTTCAGATGCGCTGACCAACGGCTGCCGGCGCGTTGCGTGGGCCGCCGTCGCGGACAGGTGGCATGTAGACCCGTGATGACGAACACATACGCGACTGATTTTCATTGCCACCACAGGTGCGGAAATTGCCGCCCTTGTCGAAGCAGATGCGAATTTCCTGCAGGCGTGGACCGGGTCCACCACATTGTACGGCAATGCCGTCGGCTTTCATGCCGGGGTTCGCGGCGACGAAATCGGCAAGCAATTCCGGCGTGGAGACGAACGTACGCGGGTCCGTGATGGCTGCGTATCGCGCTGGAATCTTTACTTTGTTGTACAGCGAGCGTGCCATGTCGAAATAGCCGTCGACGCCGAGACCGCTGCAGGTCCCGTGCTTGCGGTACTCGTGAAAGACTAGTTTGTCGCTGGGCATGATGTCGAGCATACGATTGGCAACGGGGCGCGGCACGAAACCCCGGTCGGCGGAAACGCAATCTTGTGGCCAACCCTTCTCGAATTGGGGCCAGACGCCATGCAGGACAAACGAATAGGGACGGCCCGAGCGGCCGCTGCACTGAGGATCGTTGCCGCCGTTGGGCGCGCCGGCGCAGTAACTCGGACTCCAGGACAGCGACATCACATAATAATCGAACTTACCGGCCTCATAGACGCGCTGGGTGCGCCCGTACGGGCTCGCTTCGCGGGCAAAACCGCCGGTCGAGTTTCGCTGGGCGAGTGCCGGGTTCGGTGAAGCGAAGCTTAGGCCGGTAAGGGCCATATAAGCGGCGACAATCGTCGCCAGCCAAGCCGGGAGACGGCCGGAATTGTGCAACTGCGAGACCATGAAGATCCTCTTGGATGAGCCAACGGCACGGCAAGCGCGCCTTCACAGGGCGATGGTTGCACCATAACCGCTGCGCCAGGGCGCGCAACCCGTGCCACCCAGATGTCCAGCGGTGATCGCGCTCTCGGTTGCTCGATTTTGAGCAGGTTTGCTCTCAAACCGCGGTGGCGGCGTGATTGCCGCTGAAACGGCTCCTCGAAAGCCATTGCAGAGCACTTCAACGCACTCTATGGTAGGCCGAGTAAACGTTGATCAGTCCGTCGGCCGTGGCGGTGGTCGGCGCTCCGTGCAGCTTATTTCAGCGTTGAAAATCATGGGTCGTAGGTCTTCACATACGCCGGAGCAGTTGCGCGACCTGATCCTCGAGGCGGCGTACGCGATCATCGAGACGCATGGCTTGGCTGGCTTGTCTGCACGAGAAATCGCGCGGCGGATCGGCTACTCGCCGGGCACCATATACAATATGTTTTCCAATCTGGATGACGTGGTGCTGCGGATCGAAGCGCGCGTGCTGGATGCGCTCAATCAGCGGCTTGCCGCGGTGCTGGCCGAAGCGGGTTCGGATCGAGAAAAAGTGCAACGTCTGGCGCAAGCGTACTTGGCCTTCACGCACGAAAAACCGAAGCTTTGGAACCTGCTTTTTGAGCATCACTTACCAGCGGGTGCGGAATTGCCCGACTGGTATCAGGAGAAGCTCGAGGGGTTACTGGCGCGCGTCGAGCAAGGTTTGGCGCCGCTGATGCCGCACGTGGAGGAGACGGAGCGCAAACGCGCGGCACGGGTCTTGTGGGCGGGCGTGCATGGCATTACGTCGCTGTCGACTGCCGATAAGCTGTCTATTGTGACCACCGAAGCCGCCGGCAGCTTGGTGGACGACATGGTTTCGACATATCTAGCTGGCCTGAGCCGCTCGGGTGCGACGAAAACTTAAGGCAATATTGATCAAGGGATAGTCTTCACAGGATTGATCTGAGCATCAGCGGGCACTGCAGCCGGCACAGTCGGTGAGTTGTTGATTGATCCGGTGGCGATGGCGGCGGCAGGTTGGACTGGCTGAGCCTGCTCCACGCGAGGGCCTAAGTGCCGTGCACGGGCGATGACGTCGTTCAAGTTGATACCAAACCACGAGGCACCCGGGCGCGGCAAGAGCTGCGCGTGGAGGCTCGACCACATGGTGGGAGACGACACGTTGGTCAAAAACAACTTGCTTGACGGCGTGGCCAAGAAGGCCAGAGCAGCAGCGGCTGCCATGGCGCCAGTATGGCCCCAGTGGTTGCGATCGACCAGCTTGATGGCGGTACCGAAGGAAGCCTTGATACGAGTGTCCATAATGTCGACCGAATAGATCTCGTCGAGTGCCAGATGTGTCATATAGCCGATGAACATGAAGCCGCCGGCAAGCCAGGCAACGGCTTCAGGACGCCCCAATAGTTGGTAATAGACTGCGACCGTGAAAAACGACACGAACGCGGCTGCGAGGATCGAGTGCCAGATGCCGCGATGGTAACTGAGTTTGAAGAACACCCACTTCGCGCCATAACGAACGGCAATCAAAGTGCCGACATAAAGGATCATCATTTCGGCGACAGAGTAGCGACCCGCAACCGAAAACAAGACGGCGAACGCAAAAAACACGGCAAGGCCGGCAAACATCGCGCGGGCGGGCCGGGAATCTTTGAGGTCGATATCGGGTAGCACGGAGCCGAGCACGCCGGCCAGTGTCACGCCGACGAGATTCTCCGGCGAAACCGCATCAACGGCGAGGGTCAAAATCGCGAGGGAACCGCTGGCAAGCGTGCCGGCTGCGATATGGGTGGGAAAATTTGCCATGCTGACGATCCTTCCGCGAGACGGCTCGATCAAAATTCAAGACTGGTACTTGGATCTGATTCGGCAGTCGGAACGAATGCCATGAACGCGCATTTCATGTGGATGAATGGAACTTCGCTGCTGTGAAGGCACGGAACACTGTTAGGCCGCATGCTTCTGGTGCGAGCGTTTCGTGGTTATGGAGCGTGACGACACCAGTCCGTTAATTTCAGCTGGGTTGATGATGCCTGCAAGCCAAGATCAACAGCACGTACAAACGCGGCAACTGGCGTTGGCCGGGATTGCGGTGTCGATATTGGTGGTTACCCTGAAGGCGATGGCCTATTGGCGCACCGGAAGCTTGGCGCTTTATTCGGATGCCTTGGAGGCGATCGTCAATGTGATTACTGCGATTGGGGCGACGGTGGCGGTGCAGATGGCCGGACGGCCGGCCGATACCCGCCATCAGTACGGGCATCACAAAGCTGAGTATTTTTCGGCTGTGCTGGAAGGCATTCTGATCCTGGTTGCTGCATTCACGATTTTGCACGAAGTGGTCGGCGCCTTGGGGACACCGAAGGTCATCGCGCAACCGGGCTTCGGGCTACTGCTCAATGGCCTAGCGACGATCGTCAACGGCGCGTGGGGATGGCAACTCATTCAACGCGGTAAAAGCCTGCGCTCACCGGCGCTGGTGGCGGATGGCTGGCACCTGTGGACGGACGTGGCAACGTCGATCGGCGTGCTCGTGGGTATCGGGCTGGTGGTCATTACCGGCTGGCACTGGCTGGATCCATTACTGGCAGCGATGGTGGCGCTTTACATCCTGTGGGCAGGGTGGCGCATCATCCAGGTCTCGATGAGCAGCCTGATGGACGAGGCCGTAACGGCGGAAATTCAGCGCCGGATCCATGCGGTGATATCGGACAAGGGATTCGGTGCGATCGAGGCGCACGACATCCGTACCAGGACCGCCGGCAGGATCAGTTTCATCGAATTTCACTTAGTGGTGCCGGGCGATATGAGCGTGGCGCGATCGCATCAGATCTGCGACCGCCTGGAAGCAGCGCTCGAAGAGGCCGTGCCGGGCGCCAACGTACTCATTCACGTCGAACCGCATGTCAAAGCGAAGGGTGACATTTCCGAAAAAGACGCCGTCATTATTTAAGCGGCCTGAATTTGACGACCAAAGAAGTCAGTTCAGCGCAGGAACTGCAGAGCCGCCCACGTGGCTGGTGACGGCACTGCCGAGCGCCGCGCTTCCGGGTCGAAGAAGACCATCGTTGCTTCCGAGGTCGCACAACACGTCTCGGCGCGGAAAACCGCGCCGGCGATAACGAAAGACTTGGTGCCGCTGGCGGTGATGCGAATGCCAACGTCGACCGCGCCCGGAAAATGAATCTCGCGCAGGTAATCGATGGTGATGCGTGCCAAAACGGTGCTCAATCTGGGGCGCAGCGGGCGCATGCTCGGGACCAGTTGTTCGCAACGCGCGTGCTCAAAGTAACTGGCAATTGCCACATTGTTGACGTGACCCATCACATCCTGGTCGCCGAAGCGAATTGGAATAGTGGTCCAAGCACGATAGCCATCGCGCGCGCGGGGATCGAAGGCTGACTGTATTTCGGTCATCGTGGGCAAACCTCTGTTCAACCGCGTATTGTTGGCATTTCCGCGAGCGGGTCAAAAGATGGACGGCGGTTTACCATTGATAAACTTTGTTTCCATCGAACTGTGCTCGCGATCAGGCTAAGTATGGCTTTTTACTCAATATAAACGTCATCGACCGTATATCGAATGGAAGCAGGTAGTTCGTTTGAGATCTGCGACTGTCGTATGCGTAGAGGTGACTGACAATGATTGTTGCGCTCGGGAAGCAAAAATTGCGTGCACGCCGGTTCGGCATACGGCTGCGACGCAACGAAGACGGTGCTACAGCGGTCGAATTCGGCCTCATCGCAATGCCATTCTTCGCGCTGCTGTTCGGCATCATGGGCGTCTGCCAGATGTTCTTCTGGATGTTCACGCTGGAGAATGCGGTGTGGACCGCCTCACGTGACATGCGGACCGGTGCCTTCCAGACAACCTCGCTCAATTCGCGATATGCGGGTTTGACGGGCGATGCGCTCAAAACAGAATTCAAGAAAGCAATCTGCGAAAAGGCCGTGATCTATTCGGACTGCATGTCGCACTCGAGCGTGCTGGTGCAGTCGGTGAGCAACTTCTCGACGTTGGCGGCGCCGAACTGTCGCGACTCAAACAACGGTTTGAAGTCCGATTCGTCGGCAATGGCCGCGTTCAACGCAGGTGCTGCCAGTTCGGTTGTCATGGTGACGTTGTGCCATTCGTGGAGCTTCGGCGCCAAACTGGCTTTCCTGCCGATGACCAATACGCTGAGCGACGGCGGTGTGCTTATCCAATCGTCAGCCGCGTTCCGAACCGAACCCTATAACTAGATTTCTTTGCCGTCTTCGTTCATTGCCCCGCTTAACGATCTCAATCCGGATGTCCGTCATGTCGAAACCGTTCCTGTTCCGCCAACGCGTCCGCATCGCTGCGTTCGCGCGTGATCTGATCGGCCGTACCGAAGGTGTGGCGGCGGTCGAGTTTGCAATTATCGTGCCCATCATGGCCGCGCTCTTTATTGGTGCGGTGGAGATGAGCCAGGCGGTCACCGCCAACCGGCGCGTAACGCAAGTCGGCAGCTCGACGGGCGATCTTGTCGCCCGCGCAGACAGCAACATCAAAGATTCGGATGTGCTCGACATCATGAAAGTCGGGAGCTTTCTGATGGCGCCCTATTCCGTCAATTCGCTGAAAGTCGATATTCGCGTCGTCGGCTCCAGCCCGACGGACGCTACGGCCACGAAGGTGGAATGGATCTGTTCGTATGATGCCAGCAGTCCCAGCAGTGTTGCGTGCTCGTGCCCGAAAACCCCGTATTCCATACCGGCTGGCTTAGTCGGCACCGGTGATTACGTCGTCGTTGCGAATGTCACTTATGGCTACAAGCCGACACTGTTCGATGTGACCATGAAGAAGTACTACGCTGGCGGTTCAGGTGGCGTGTACACGATGAAAGAGACGGTTTATCTCAAGCCGCGTTCGTTGGCGCCGCAGCTGGTGATCGGCAACGCCCCCGCCTGTGGGTTTTAACTCCCGTCGGCATCGTTTACTGTTTGAGGACGGTTGCGCCGCCGATGCCTTGGGCAAGTGCCCGAGCCGGCGCGGGACCATTTTGGCTCGACGGGATGGACTTGTCGGGTGTGTGTGTGACCACGGGCCGGCTTGAACTATCGTCGGTACCGTCGCGTTCGTCCGTCGCCGTTCGCAGCGTCGTTTCGATATCGATCACGTCGATTGAAGCCGTGGCGGCCGCAACGCGTGGTCGTGGGGCGCCAAGTGTCACCAACCGCTCCGTGCGCTCAGCGATCAGCAAGGGGCTGGCTGTCTCCAGTTCGGTAACCGGGACGCGCCATTGGAAGGCGTCGAGTTGCCCGGTGACGGGCGAAATTGGTGCCCATGTCTCGGCGACGATGCCGTCGGCCGTCCAGGCCGGATCGCGGGGTGCATTGACGGCGCGGGCCAACCACTCGCGCACGCGTCCGCTATCGCCATGCTCGCCGCTCTCGAGGCGTGCCATCAATGTTGCCACCCGTTGAGTCAGCCGGGCGCTGTCGATCAGCGGCGCGAGAGCCTCGCGAGCTGTTTTCCAGTCGCGCGATTCTATCGCCGTAGCGGCCAGTGCGATGGCGCCCTCGTCCGCATGCGGGTCGAGTTTCGCCAATAGCCGCACGCGCTCGACGCGGTCGGATGGACTGTCGCCGATCCGCGCATAAGCATATGCTGTCGCCAGTTCCGGATGCGGACTGAGTTTCCATGTTCGCTGCAGGATTTTTGCCGCCTGAGGCGTCTGCCCCTTGCCGGCGAGAATGCGCCCGGCGATAGCCGCCGCCGGCACCAAATCGGGCGCCAACTTGTGCGCCTCAGTGGCATAAGCGAGCGCTTCTTCGGTGCCGTCGTGCTCACGGACCTGCGCCTTGCCGGTGAGCAAGACGGCGCGCCGGCGATCGGCGAGCTTGCGGTCGACGTGCGTGTGGCGCCGCCCAGTGGCGAGAGTTTCCAGGGCACCGTCCCAGTCTTGCGCGCGGCACTGGATATCGAACAGGGCGTCGATCGGCCAAGCGAGGGCAGCGTTGGATTTGAGTGCACGTAGCGCGAATTGCCGGGCTGGCTCGGTTTCACCTTCGCGCTGGGCCTCGAGAAACAGACCGCGCAGGCCGAGTTGCTCGGTATCGGGGCTGGCGAGCATGGCTTCGAAAATGCGGCGGGAAGTCGCGTTGTCGCCCTGCAGCTGGGCGGTCTGAGCGCGCAGGAGATGTGTCAGAGGTTCATTGGGGAGCGATTTACGTGCCTGCAAAGCGGCCCGCGTCGCCATTTGCCGGTCGCCCGAGCCGATGGCAATCATGCCCTCGGAAATGGCGTCCAAACCGCGGCGTTCACGCCGCCGGTTGATGATCGAGCCGACGGTGGCCGGTGACTTCCACAGCTGGCGCAGCAGGTTCCAAACGAACGTGCCGAGCGCCATCGCAACTGCCAAAATTACGATGGCCTGGAATACGCTGGTCTCGACCTCATAGCCGCGCCAATTTACGAGCATCTGACCAGGCTCGTTGGCGAGCCAGTGAAAACCTGCGGCGACGGCTGCGACGCCGAGCAGAAACAGGACGAGCCGCACCATCAGTTAGCGCCCTTCTTGATGTCGGCAGAACCCGCAAGGGCTTTCTTCAGGCTTTGCTCGAGGTCGACTAATGCCTGTTCGATGGCCGCACGTGCTTCGATTTTCTTCAACCAAGACGCGGCCACGACGCGCGGTTTGTCGCCGAGCGTTTTTGCTTCATCGAGCAGGTCGCCGAGGCGCCCTTCCTTGAGGCTGTCCTCCATGCGGCCAATGACGGCCTCAGTCGATTTGTCGTCCGGATTGTGGGCGATCTTACGAACGCGTACGACGGACTTTGCGCTTGCCATGAGGCGTTCCATGACGCTGCCCTGGTCGGGGTCCGCCTCGGCGTCAAGCATCTTGTAGGCGAGGCTGCGGAATTCGGTGGTGAGCGCCGCCAAACTGGGCACGCCGGCGGTTTGGGCGCTTTCCAGCACCGCCAGATTGAGCTTTTCGCCGCCGACTTTTTTGACCGCGCTCAACTCCGATGCGTAGCGGCCACCGCGATCGATCGCGCGCTTGAGATTGCCGAGTTCGATCGACAAGAGAATATTGCCGGCGGTGGCATTGCGATCCTGTTCGGACCGCACGACGCTGGCGAGATTTTTTTCCAGGCCGGCGATCCTGGTCGCGACCGGCTCGACGGCTGAGGTCACGTCGGCGGGTTTTGCGGTTGCCTTGAAGCGCGCTTCGAGTTCGCCCTTGAGGCCGTCGACCGTCGTGCGCAATGCGGAGGTGTCGTCGGCGACCGACTTCAAGGTTTGTTCGAGGCTCTGGGTGCGTTGGGCCAGTCGGGCGCGCGCGGTCTCGGCCGTTTCCGAAGCCGCGGCGAGGCGCTGCTCCAATTCCTGGCTCAACTCGGACTTGAGGCTTGCTGATTTCGTCGCAATCTGGGTGTAGAGGTCACCGAGTTTGGTGGTGATCTGGGCTAACGCCGGAATGCGCCCGCGCTGCGGGTCGGCATTGGCGGCGGCGGACAAATCGGTCAATTGCTGTTCGAGTCTCTGCAGCTTTTCGGCGGCGGCACTGGCGACAGGCGATTGAGTAGCGAGCCGCTGATCAAGCATTTTGGCATCGGCGCTGAGGCTGGCGTGCGACTGGGCAAGATCGCGCGCGGCGGTCTCCATCGCCGCAAGCCGCTGCTCGGTGACGGCAAGTTGCTTGGCGGTCGCTGCCGTTGGTGCGGTGGCTGCGGATTTTTCCAGGGCGGCCAATCGCTCGGCTGTTGTCGCCGAGCTGGGGTCGCCGCCGATGAGCCCCATAGAACCAAGACCGAGTAGTGCCAGGACGGCACCGGCAGCGCCGGATATCAGGCTCGGGATCCATGCCGTCAAGGTGGAGGGAGCGGCCACGGTGGATTCTGCCGAGGTCGCCGCGGGCGGTTTGGCGGGCTTTGAATTGCTGCCGGCGGAAGCGGTCCAGGCCGACTTCGGTTCGGTGTTCGTGGGTTTCGCCGCGGCATCCGACTTGTCACCAGTCGCGGCTGTGCCGGCAATCTTATCCGCGGATGCAGCGGCGGCGACCTCGGTGGCTTTCAGGTCGAGCGTGGCATAGGGGCGCTTGGTCCCGTCGCTGGGTTTTCCGGGTGTGGACCTGCCACCCGTCTCGTATGTTGAAGTCGTTGGTTTTGTGTCTTTTTCTTGGCTCATGGCGCGCTAATCTTCAGGCCGATTGGGGAAGGGAGAAGTGCTCGGCAGCTTTGGTCAATTTCGGGGTATTGTACACCGGAAATTGGTTGGGGGGATAAATCCAACACAGCCCTTTAGAGCATATCAGTTAATGACGCCCACATTTTGGGTGGTTTGGGGTTGGGGGCGGTTTGAAATCGAGTGCGCATCTTGTCAACTAACCCAGAAGATCGAGCAGGGCTGCCAATTCGGGTCGCGGGGCCAATTCGATTCGTACCGGGGCCAACGCGGCTAATCGCTGCGCGACGGCGCGCGACAGGCAATAGTGGTTCAGCCGCTTTGCCGCTTTGTCGAGGCCGTGATAGCCGATCAGTTCGGCGTAAATGGCTGCCGTACGCGGCGAAAGCAGCAGCACGCCATCGACCTCGCCGGTTTCGATCTGCTCCTCAATGTCGGGTGTGAACGCCTTCGTCGGCAGCATGCGATAGACGATGGGCTGCATGACGCGAAAACCGTGCAACTCAAGTTCGCGGCTAAGATTGCCGGCCACTTCATCGCCGGCCAGATGCATCAGAACGTCCGATTGAGGGTCCGCGGCTGCGACAATTTCGGGAACCAAACTGCCGACCGATCCACCGCCCGTGATGATTTCGGTAAAGCCGAGCGCGCGGGCTTCCCGCGCGGTCGCTTCGCCGACGGCAAACAGGGGCAGTTGAGCGGCGATGCGGTGGGCACCTTGCGCCTTCAGCGCCTTGAGGCCATTGCGACTGGTAGCAATCAAGGCGTGGACTTCGGAGAGGTCGATCGGGTCGATGTTCTCGAAGCTGACCGTCAGCATTGGCGCCACCGTCGCTTCATGGCCCATACTTTCCAGTCGAGCCTTGAGCGCCAGTGCATCAGGCTCCGGCCGTGTCACCAGCAACCGCATCAGCCGCGCGCTCCGAACAAATCGTTGCCGGCTTGCACGAGAACTTCCGCACCCGCATCTGCACCCAGCCGAGCAGCCTCCTGAGCGGTACCCGACCGGGTGACCTGGACGTGCCGGCGGCCATCGGGGCTGAGGACCTCACCGCGCAGACTCAATCGACCGCCGTGCAGTTGGGCGAGTGCTGCGATGGGCGTGCGACAAGAGCCGTCCAACGTATCGAGGAAGGCGCGTTCAGCGACGACGGCGATATGTGTCGGTTGGTGATCGAGGGGGGCTAACCGCTGTGCGGTGGCCTCGTCGCCGGCGCGGATTTCGATGCCGATCGCACCCTGAGCGGCAGCCGGGAGCAAGACATCGGCGTCGACGATTTCCGCGATGCGTTCCGACATGGACAATCGGTTGAGGCCGGCGACTGCCAACAGAGTGGCCACGGCCAGGCCTTCGCTGAGCTTGCGCAGCCGCGTCTCGACGTTGCCGCGAAACCCGACGATGTTGAGGTCGGGACGCAAGCGCAACAGTTGCGCCTGGCGCCGCAGTGACGAGGTGCCAAACACGGCGCCTAAAGGCAGATCCGCGAGACGCCGACAGTTGAGGCTGATGAAGGCGTCGCGCACGTCTTCGCGCTCAAGTACGGCGGCAATCATCAAACCAGCTGGCAAGCGCGTCGCCATGTCCTTCATCGAATGCACGGCGGCATCGATGGTGCCGGCCAGTAGCGCGTCCTCCAGTTCTTTCGTAAACAAGCCCTTGCCGCCAACCTCGGACAACGGTCGATCCTGGATGCGATCACCTGACGTCTTGAAAATGGTGATGCTCACCTCCTCGGCGATCATGCCCGACGCAATCAGCCGATCACGCACCTGCTGCGCCTGCACGAGCGCCAGCGGCGATCCACGCGATCCGATTCTGAGTTTAGCCATGGAGGGTTCCGGAAGGAGCGATCATTGTTTCCTACCATTGAGCTAAACTCATGCTCCCTGTCAAAGCCGCGCACCTCAGCTGGCGATTTTGCCTCCGACTCGCAGCCGTCATGTCGCGTGCTTGACAGCGCCAGCGCGCAAATTGCAGCATCCTGTTCACGAAAATATTCAAACCAAGAATGCGGCAGGCTGATGCTCATGGATTGTGCTGCATATTTTCGCCGGGTCGGATTTGCCGGCATCCCTCGGCCAGATCTTGCGACGCTCCTGCGTCTGCAGCGTTGTCACCTTCAAACTATCCCATACGAAAATTTCGATGTGCAGCTCAATAAGCGACTGACACTCAGCGTCGATGACGCGTTCGCCAAACTGGTGACCGCCGAGCGAGGTGGCTGGTGTTATGAGATGAACGGCCTGTTTGGCGGCGTACTTGAAGCGATTGGCTTTCGAGTTATGCCGATGACAGGAGCAGTAATGCGTTCGGTACGCGGGGAAACGGCGATCGGTAATCATCTGGTATTGCGTGTGGAACTCGACCAGCCATATCTGGCCGATGTCGGGCTCGCCGATGGACCGATCGAAGCGATACCAATGCAAGAAGGGACATATCGACAGGGTTGGCGCACAATGCGGCTTGAGCGAATTGACAACGACTGGTGGCGATTTCACAACGCCGATAATGCGATGGCGCCTTCTTTCGACTTTCAGCATCGTCCTGCCGATTGGGCCGTTTTGCAGCTAAAATGCGATTGGCAGCAGACCAGCGCAGAGTCGCGTTTTGTGCAGAATGCGATTTGTGTACGGCACCGACCGAATGATATCATTGCGCTGATAGGATGCGTGCTTAAGACGATCAGCGAGCGGGGAATGACTGAACGCGTTGTTGATTCCGCAGCGGAATATGAAGACGTCTTGCGCAGCCTGTTCGGCGTCAGGCTTTCGATAACAACCGACCTTTGGCAACAGATATTACGGCGGCACGAACTCGTTTTGAAACAAAAGTCATAGACAGCAAAGCCCGCCGCAATGAGGCGACGGGCTTTGCCGGTTGTTTGATCCGAAATGTTTAGGTGAGGATCGAACCGTGCGCAAGGATGTCCAGGGCGGATATGCCGTGCACATGATCAAGCACGGCGACATCGTGATAGGTACTGCCGATCTTGATCGATACGACCTCACCATCCTTGCCGTCAGTGACTTTGACTAGGCCAGCAGCTGAACGCCCATGCAGGATTTCGGAAAGATCGAGACTGTCGCCGACGTTGAAATCGGTGATGTGGGCGACTGCACCGTTTTTCACGTCGCTGGCGTGGAAACCGAAGGTGTCGTTGCCGCCACCGCCGGTGAACACGCTGGAGTCCTTGCCGCCCCAGATCGTGTCGTCTTGTGCGGTGCCGATAATGGCTTCGATGCCACTAACCCGCAGATCGCCTGCACCCGTCGCCGTGTGCTTGTGGAGATCGACGTTGACACCGTTGGACGCGCCAGCGAAATCAAGCGTGTCGAAGCCGGCGCCGCCGTAGACGCTGTAGCTGCCGCCGTCGGCCTTGATGATATCGTTGCCGGCGCCGCCTGACAGCATACCCGTGCCGGTGCCGGCGAAGATGACATCATTGCCGCCATTACCGTGGATCACCGTTTGTCCGGATGACGCGTGGATGGAGTCATTGCCGGCGCCGCCAGAAATCCAATCCTTGCCGGTGCCAGCGTAGATCGTGTCATCGCCGGCTTGGCCCCAAACGTGTGCATTGCCGTTGCCGACGAAAATTAGATCGTTGTCGGCGACGGTGGGTGCGTGGGTGTGTAGACCGGTCGGAATACCGTCGCCGTAGATCATGTCGTCGCCGTTGGCAGAGCCGTGGATCGTGTCGTTGCCATTGCCGCCCGAAAGGATGTTGCCCTGGCCGGTGTGCGTGTTGACGTGCAGGTCCGCCGTTTGGACCAAGCCGCTGCCGTCGGTTGCCACCGCCGATACTTTCAGCGTGAAGTCGGCGTTGGACTGCGCCGTGACGGAAAGACCTGAGAGGTCGGCTTTCGACAATGACCACGTGCCGTTGCCGTTATCGTGACCTGCCGACAAGGCCGAGCCCGCGGGTAGGCCGCCGATGACAAATGAGACGGCGTCAGCGTTGGTCGCATTGATCAGTGTGCCATCGATGGCGAGTTGCAGGGTAACCGGCTTCGCGTCAGTGCCGCGAATGAGGTCGTTGCCACCGCGGCCGAGGATCGTGTCGTTGCCGGTTTGACCGTTAAGCTGGTCAGCATGCTTCGATCCAACCTGTACTGCTCCGGAAGTAGCAACTGAGACGTCAGCGGTTTTAAGAGTCAGCGCTTCCGTTTTTGCGGCTGCGTCTGCTTGGGCTTTGGCTGCGGCGTCGGCATCAGCCTGGGATTTAGCTGCTGCGTCGGCCTGAGCTTTGGCTGCGGCGTCGGCTTGGGCTTTGGCTGCTGCGTCGGCCTTGGCTTTGGCAGTGGCGTCAGAAGCATCCTTGCCGCAATTTTTGCCTTCGGTCGAACCTTCGTGCGACTTGCCGTTGTTGTCGTCAGATTTCCTGTCATCTGACTTTGATGCGGACGGCGCGTTGGCATTCAACTTGGCGGTGTCAGTGTCACCCCTGCCTGCGACGACGACCTTCGCTTTGGTAGCGGCGTCGGACTCTTCCTTGCCGCGATTTTCGCCTTCGTTCGAGCGGTCGCTGGATTTGTTGTCGTCTGATTTGGACGGAGTTGGAGCACTTGCCTTCAGCTTGGCAGCGCTATCGGCATCGGCTTTGGCAGCGGCTTTCGCGTTGCCCTCATCATCAACCGACTTCCTGTCGTCAGACTTAGGTGTCTGCCCAACGTTGGCCGGGAATTTGACAACTGCGGACGGCTGCGATTTTTCTGCTTCCTTGGATGTGCTCTGCTTATCGCCGCTTTTCTCACTCACGGACGGTTTCTCCCATACTCAAGTTACCGAAGCCCGGATGGACAACGACGATTCCCCTGATACTCAAACCTTGGGTTTAACTGAAAAACTGAAAAATTACGTTTTAGAATTCGCGTGTATTAAAAGCGCATTTTATTATAATAATAAGACAGGTTTATGTTTGTGAATAACTGCTTGGTAACGCTGTCGGCGCGGTCAGTCCTCGGCCTTGAACGGGCGCGACAGGAGGCCGGCCATCGCGGCATCGACCGAGGTAGTGCCGGAACAGATGGCGTGAACGGCTTCGGAAATGGGCATGTCGAGGGCGTGCCGGCGGGCGAGATCGACGACGGCTGCGGCGGTGGCCACACCTTCAGCTACGGAGCGGCGACCTGCCATGATTGCGGCTAACGATTGGCCGTCGCCGAGCGCGCGCCCCAGGCTCATGTTGCGCGACTGCGGGCTGCCGGCGGTCAACAGCAGATCACCGAGACCGGACAAGCCTTGCAAGGTGGCGGGACGGGCGCCGAGCGCGATGCCGAAGCGGCGGAGTTCGGCAAAACCGCGGGTGACCAAGGCGGCGTGCGCGCTCGCGCCGAGTTTGCGACCGGCGACGATGCCGGCGGCGATGGCAAGCACGTTCTTGATGGAGCCGCCGAGTTCGACACCGGCAACATCGTCGCTCCAGTAGATGCGAAAATTGCGATGGCCGATGGTGGCTGCAAGGGCGGCGCCGAGGGTTGCGTCGGTGCATGCCAAAGTTACGGCGGTGGGCAATCCCCTGACGATGTCGACGGCAAACGCGGGGCCGGAGAGAACGGCGAGCGGTGCGGCGGAGATTGTTTCAGCAAGCACTGTGCTCAAGCGTTTGCCGCTGGCTTGCTCGATGCCCTTTGCGCACAACACGATGGGTATATGTGGTGGCAGGTGAGGCGTGAGCAAAGATGCGGTGGCGCGCGTCACTTGTGCCGGCGTGACAAGCAGCACGAGGTCGGCACGTGCGACGACTGAGATATCAGTGGTCGCAGTCAGTTGCTGATCGAGCGTGACATCGGGCAAATAGATGCTGTTGGTGTGGCGATCGTTGATCTCGCTGACGACAGCGGAGTTGCGCGCCCAAAGCGTCACGTCGCGGCCCGCCAAACGCAGAGTTTGTGCCAGCGCCGTGCCGAACGCACCACCACCGACGACGACGATGCGTTGAAACGCTGGGTGGGTGTCCTCGCTAGTGCTTTGGCTCATGCCTTGGCTCCTAGGCGGCCAGCGCCGAGCACGGCTTTAGCATCAGCGTCGAGCGGCCAGCGGGCGCGGGCGACAATGCCGGGCGCGTCGATCATGCCGCGCGCCAGACGCTCGGCGCCAGCCCAGGCGACCATGGCGCCGTTGTCACCGCACAGCGCAATCGGTGGTACGTGGATTTGATAACCGGCGGCACGTGCAACATCGGTGAGTGCTGCGCAGAGGGCTTGATTGGCCGCAACGCCGCCGGCGACCACGAGATGTCTCGGCGCGTCCGTTCCGAAGGCGGCCTCCGCCAGCGGGAATGCTTTGCGCACGCGATCGGCGACGCTGCCGGCGACGGCCAACTGGAACTCGGCGCAGAGGTCAGCAATGTCCTGGTCGCTGAGCGGGGCGGCGGCGGTGGCGGTCAGGCGGATCGCGTTTTTCAATCCCGAGAAGGAGAAGTTCGGTTCGGGGCGGCCATGCATCGGCATGGGCAGCGGGAAGCGGCCGGGCTTGCCTGAAAGCGCGGCACGTTCGACGGCGGGGCCGCCGGGGGCGCAGAGGCCGAGCAACTTGGCCGTCTTGTCGAAGGCTTCGCCCAACGCATCGTCGATGGTGGAGCCGAGCCGGGTGTAGCGCCCGACGTCGTGCACGGCGAGCAGCTGGGTGTGTCCGCCGGAGACGAGCAGCAGCAGATAGGGCGGCTTAAGGCCTTCGCTGAGCCCGACGGTGAGCGCGTGCGCTTCGAGATGATTGATGGCGAGCAATGGCCGCGTGTGCACGCGGGCGATGACTTCTGCCGTCATGACGCCAACCATCAGGCCGCCGATCAGGCCGGGGCCGGCGGTCACCGCGATGCCGTCGAGATCGGCGAAGTTCATTTGGGCATCCGACATGGCGTCGCGGACAATGTCGTCGAGGCATTCGACATGGGCGCGGGCGGCCAGTTCGGGCACGACACCGCCAAAGGCGCGATGCTGGTCCCATTGCGCGCGGACGACGTTGGAGAGCACGGTGCCGCGCCCGTCCGCATCGCGCGCAACGACGGCTGCGGCGGTTTCATCGCAGCTCGTCTCGATGCCGAGAATGCGGGTGGGAGCAGGGGCAGGCATGGCGCAAGTGGGTCCTCGTCACGGTATGCGGAGGAGGTAGCACCGGTAGCGGCGAGGGGGAAGGGTGGGGAGGTGGACCGCTGCAATAGCGGACACATCAAGCGCCGCAATCGGCGAGGGGAACGAAATTGCCGCAATCTGGCGCGGTTCTATCACTGGTGCCGACAAGCGAAACTTCCTGGTTCCCGTTTATTGGTCGTCATGGCCGCGAAGGCGGCCATGACGGAGATGCGGTCAACGAGATGTCGGAGCTAATACTCCCTAGGTTCATTTGCAGATCTTTTGCCGCACCGACTCGCTGTTGCATAAGTAACCCACAGCTGGATTCGGACCATTTGTTCTATAAAACCGTTCTCTGCATTCTGTCCAGGTTTCCATTCTGCAAGATTTATCTTCGATCTTGACCGGAGCGGCTTCCTTGATCGTTCCCGATTTTTCGATCTTTACGCATTTGTTGTTGACGAGTTTTTCACCGGAATCGCAGGATTGGGGCGGGCAGACACGGTCGGATTTTTGGCGAAAGGATTGCAGGATATCCATCGTCGGATCGTCGCCCTGCAAGGTTACCTTGGCATAACGGGCATAATCGCGGAGCGCGTTGCGCGCTTTCGGACCCCATTTTCCGTCGGCATCACCGGGATCGCAGCCGGCTTTTTGCAGCGCCGTTTGCACGGCCTGGGCAAGCAAAGTTTGAAATTCGTCCCGGGCCTGTTCGGTATGCAAACCGCTGGGATATTGGTCCAGGTAGGCTTGCATCGAATAGGGTGTTGCCGCGCGCTTCGCTTGTGCCCAATTCGTAGCTTCGACGGCGGTCAAACGTTGCTCCTCGACGGTTTGTCGGGCAGCTGCTTCTTCGGCTGACTTGCGCTTTGCTTCAATTGCCAATCGTTGCTGTTCGGCTTGCTCGGCAACCGCTTTCGCGATTGTGTCGGCTTCGGCCTTCTCTCTAGCGGCCTGATCCTGCCTGACGCGCTCCGCGGCGTCCGCCAGCCGTTGGCGCTCTTTGGCTAAAAGCTTTTGCCGCTCTGCCGCTTCGGCCTCTGCCTTGGTGGCGGATTCGTCTTTCCGCCGTGCAGCCTGCTCGCGCTTGGTTTGCTCAGCCTCTTCGGCCAACCGTTTGCGTTCTGCGGTTGCCGCCATCAACGCGGCGTCTTCACTGGATTTGCGGTTCGCCTCTTCGGCCAACCGCTGCCGCTCGACAGCTGCCATCTTGGCTTTTGCGTCTGCCTCGGCCTGCTGTCGGACCTCCAACTCGCGCTTCGCTTGTGCTGCGCTTTCCGCGGCTTTCTGTGACGCATTGGTGTCGTGCTGGGCCGATATTTGAATTGGATTGCGGAGTAAGCCGAACTGGCCTGCTAACACAGCTGCGACCGAGAGCAAGGCGACCGCCGCGCCGACCCATCTCCAGCGTGATGGCGACTTAAGCGGCATGTCGAGGAGGGCGGCGCGCTGGCGCGCAAGCTCAGCTTCGGGCAGTCCATCGAATTCATCAGAAAGATTTTTCAGCGCAACGGCATCGCGGCTGTTGCGTAGGCGTGCCCACTCTATGACCGCGAGCCGCTTGCGAACGCGGGGGGCCAACTTGCTGTCGGGAAAACGGTTCAGCAGGCGCCGCAGCACGTTGGCGGGTTGAATGGCATCAATCGCTGTCTTGGCCCGCTCGAAGGCGAGGGCGGCAAACGTGCCGGCAGGGAATTTCTCTAGGAACGCGACGAACTCAGCCGCATCGGTCGACGCCTGCACGCTCTGCCAGTAGGTGTGCTCCAGCGTGCGATCATCGATGGGGCCCGGCGAAACTGCTTCAATGCTTGCCGGCGTTGGCACCACGGCCTGCGGTCGCGGCTCGATGGCCACCTTGAAGCAGAAACGCTCCCGCAGGCTTGATTGATCCCAAGGTTCCTGGTGGCCTCGGGTCGCCTCCAGAACATGCTGGCGGACCTTGATCATCAAATCGCTGACCGACTCGTTCGGCGTCTCGATATGGGCCAGCAACCCCTCAGTGAACGGGCTGTTGTCGCCTGCGCCATCTTGCGCGACGTTGTCAGGGGCGGTGGCAAAAGCGATGAACGTGCCCTTGGACGCCTTGATCTCGGCCAGTCCGGAGCGCGGCAAAAACCGACCCTGCTCTTGCGCACTCATGCCGGACAACAGCGAGCGCGCAAACGGATTGTCGCGGCAGGCATCCAGAAAAACGAGGCTTGAGCGCGCCCGCCTGACCATGATGTCAAGCAATTCATCGATGCGGAAAGCGCGGCGCTTGAGGTGAACCTCTTGGCGTATATCGGCATCGACGGGTGTGAGATAGTTGTGGCCGTTCACCTGAAGTCCGTGGCCAGCAAAGAACAGCAAAGCCGCGTCGGCGCCGGCGATGGCGCCCTCAAATTCGCCGAGCAGATCTTCCATCGGATCGCGGCCGAGATCATAGCCCTTGATCACGGTGAAGCCGAGGCGGTCGGCAAGCACTGCCGCCATCCGTTTGGCGTCATTCGGTGGATTGCGCAACTTCGGTGCGCTCGCATACGCCCCATTGCCGATGACCAACGCGACGCGCCTGTCGCCCGGTCGAGTGGGCGACACTGGAAATGGTGGAGTGTCGTGAAAAGGTCGCTTCATCGAATTGGTTGCCAGAAAATAATTTGAAGTCTTGCTACGCAAAAACGTCCGGGTTGGCGCGCCACTCATCCCACGTAACGGGGGTTTCCGGCAATCGCTTCAACACGCGAGTTTTTCCTTGCCGCTTTTCGGTCGCGGCCTCCGTCCAATAATCGGACCCGCCGACGCGGACGGCGGCCCACATGGCTTTGCGTACGGGCAATGGCACGTTCAGTTCGGCCATGGCGACTTCAAAGACGCGATCGGCAACGGCCCTGGGCACGCCTTGTTGCCAATAGAGCCAGTCGTGCAGAATGGCGGCGTGGCCGTGGCGCCCGGTTGGCCGGATGGCCCACCAGAAGCACTCGGGAATGGTCGCTAGATCGGTCACGAAACCTTTCGGCACGGTGATCGCTGCGGGCAATTGCGCCGAGGCGCCGGCGGGAGGTGTCCAGTGAATGGGCTGGTAGACGACGTAGTTGGCCATGTCCGCAAACGGCATGAGGATCGGTTGCGACATCGCTCGCATGCCATCACCGAAGCCGGTCCAGTCGGAGACCCACTCCTGCTTGGTGCGCGGTTTTTCGATCACCAACGACGGTGACGAGCCGATGCGCTTAGGAATGAGTTTGTCGACAATCCGCGCCATGATGCCGAGGCGGCGATCCGGGTCCAGCCGCGAGGCTAATTCCGGCCGGCCATCCAACCCCTCGGCCAGCGCCAGCAAGAGCAGTGCGCGGTCCTGTCGGGCTTGCCAGATTTGCACGGCGACCTGCGCACACGCCGCTATAAAGCTGCCGACTGCCATGGCTTCCGGCAATCCGAAGGCACGCGCCGCATCGCCGTCCGATGCGCCAGTCGCAACTGATAGGTCTGCGCCAAGGTCGGCTGCAACCAGCCGCGCCAGTTCTTCCGCGTTCATGACGCCTCCGCTCCCCAGAGTTCGGTAGCGGACAGGATGGCACAAAAATGATGGGCGCCAAAATGATAGACGCCCATGGTTTGAGCTCAGGCAGGCAGGAAAGGCTTACGGTCGGCCGCTGTCGCATAGTCCGTAGGCATGATCGACGGCGTCGGGACGTGACTTGAAGCGGCCGGTGACTTTGCCGCCCGGCGCGTGGCTGGCGATATAGGCGGCTGCCTGCGCATCTTCGTTGCCACCTTCGACATCAAGCGCGGTCAATGTCACGCCCTTGGATGTCTCAGCGCGGATCAGCAGCGTGACGTTGCCGCCGAAACTGGCCGACATGACCTGGCACGCGCCACCGGTTGGGACGGGCGTTGCCGCCGATGTGGCCGCGGACGCGCCGAGCGCTGCGCGCGTTGCATTAGGTTCACTGAAAGCCTTCTTCGCAATGTCGGCGCCACGCGGTTTGGCGGGCGCGGCGGATGCCACTGGTGTCTCCGGCGGAGTTGCACCGGCGCATTGCGACGCGGCGAAGCGGTCCGACACCATCACTATGGAGCGCGCATAGGTGCGGTCGGCCGCCCAGCGATTGGTCAAGTCGGCAAAATGCACAGGGCGACCCAAGCGTTTCGATTGCGCCACGATGCCATCCTGCACTTCTCGGGTGCGCGGAGCGACGGGGTTTGCAACCATCTCGCCGGAATAGGCGACGAGATGCTGCATCTGCGCCAGGACGCCGGTTGACACATCCGGGTAGCTATCGCCCGGCGCGCCATTGCCGGTGGCGCCGATGCCAGCGAAGTTGTTCTGCTTTGACTTGACGTCGCCCGGCGAGCCGTCACCGCGGCGGAATTTGAGATAATTGGTTTCCAGAAGCATCTGGTAGAAGGCAAAGTCCCAGCGAATGCGCAGTGTTTCGCCGTGCCGTTTGTAATCGGTGGCAATGGTCTGGAATTTGGCGTCGAGGTGATCGTTCTGGCTGCGCAGGAAAGCCATCAGGCGGTCGGGCGTCACGCACTGCGGCACCGTGTTCTCTGTCGTGACGCGAATTTCCGGTGTCTCCGGACCACTTACGGCGACACTGCCGCGGCGCCGTGCGGCTTCCGCTGCTGATGCACAAGCGATCGTAATAGCGAGTGCGGCAACAAAACCGCCCCAGAACCGACGCGACATCCACGAACTCCTGTATTGATTGCGCTCGCTGTGGCCTGCTTGCGGAATAGTCCAAAGGTCAGCCTGTAGATTAGCCTTCTGGGCACAATTCAAATGCTTTTTCCAACGCCTTGTCTTGCGTTGCGAACTGTCCAGCGACAGTGCCGCCCCGCGCGTAAGCGGCGATGTAGGCTTCGGCTTCGCGAGCCTCCTGCCCCTCATTGACGTCGAGCACGGTGAAGTTGGCGACCTGTTCGACCACGGCCTTGACGATGACGGCGCGCTGGCCGCCGTAGCTGGCCGTGAAAACGCGGCACTTCTGAGGCGCTGCGGTCCCGGCGGTTGGCTGCGGCTGATCGGCTTGCGGGATTGTTTCGGGCTCGGCTTTTGCTGCCGGTGACGGCTCAGCGATAGAGGCCAAGGGTTTCGATGCGGCCCCGGCGGCGGCAATCTTGGTTGCCTGCGGTGAGGAGGTGGTCGCTTTAGACTTAGGCAGCTGCGGAACTGGCAGTTTGGCAGGTTGCGTGGCTGCTGATGAAGCGGGCAGGTCAGGCGTTGGCGGTTCGGCAGCTGGGGCGTTCAAAAGTTTCATGGCCGGTGGGCTGCTGGTAGCGCTACCTGCGCCGAGCCCGGACCGCACATCCGAACCTTCGGCAATGGCGCGACGAGCGAGATCAGCACCAATCGCTTTGTCCGTGGTGGCGACATTGGTGGGCACTGTTGCGGCAATCGCCGCCACCCCTGCCGTGGCGCCACGCGCTGCTGCCATCAGTTCCGGGGCGGGATCGGCGACGTTGCAGAATTCGGTTCTGAATTTTTTGACGAGATCGTCCAAGCGATCGGCGTATGTGCCCGAGCCATCGGTCCACTTGTCGGCCAGATCTTCGAATGTCACTTCATGCTTGATGGTTTTGCGCCAGTCGGCGAGCAGTCCCATCTCTTGCAGGCGACGGGTGCGCTGGGCGACAGGCGCCGTCACGGGTTCACCGGTGTACAACATCACGTGCTGCAGATGCGCGCGAACACCCGTCGCGACATCGGCGAAGCTTTCATAGGTGGTATTTTTTTCGATGGGTCGCAGGCCGGCGAAGTTATTCTGTTCCGTCTTGACGCCACCGACACGGGCGCCCTTGGAATACGATAGGTGCCCTGTTTCCAGCGCCATCTGGAAAAAAGCAATATCCCAACGAAGGCCGAGCGCCTCGCCCTCGCGCATGTAATCGACAGCGATGGTGTGGAATTTTGCCTCGAGTTGCGGATTGCGCTTGGCCAGATAGGCCTGCAGCCGTCCGGGTGTCGTACATGTCGGCACGGCGTTTTCAGCGCCGGCCTTGATGGCCGGTAGGTCCGCGGCCAGCGCCGCAGTCGTTGCGTGCAGCATCACCGCAGTAGCCGCGGCCGCACCCATACGCGATGCAAGATAAAAACTACGCATGCAACACCACCTGTAACGACACGACGCAGGCAAAAGGCCCATCGACCCGGCCTAACGGCGATGCCGCCAAGCCGAAGATCACCAAGCTTCAGTTAACGAGAGGTTGGTTAACGAACCGTAACTATTCTCCCTCTGCGGGCGATGTAATCCGCTCATTACGGCGTCAGTAGGAACGGCTCATGGCAACAGCAAGGCAATGGATGCAGGTTATCGAGGCCAGCAAATCGAAGCGCAGCGGATTATTCTCTGAGCAGGTCATTAATCGCGGTTTTGCTGCGCGTTTGGGCATCGACTGTTTTGACGATGACGGCGCAATAGAGCGATGGCCCCCAGTTCTCACCCGGCAGATTTTTGCCCGGCAGCGATCCGGACACCACCACCGAGTAGGGTGGCACTTTGCCAACGTGGATCTGGCCGGTCTGGCGGTCGACGATCTTGGTGGAGGCGCTGATGAAGACGCCCATCGACAGTACGGAGCCCTCGCCAACGATGACGCCCTCGACCACTTCCGAGCGCGCGCCGATGAAACAATTGTCCTCGATGATCGTCGGGTTGGCCTGGAGCGGTTCGAGAACGCCGCCAATGCCGACACCGCCCGACAAATGGACGTTCTTGCCGATCTGTGCACACGACCCGACAGTGGCCCAGGTATCGACCATGGTGCCGCTGTCGACATAGGCACCGACGTTGACGAAAGATGGCATCAACACGACGTTCTTGGCGACAAACGCCGAGCGGCGCACCACGGCACCGGGCACAGCGCGAAAGCCATCGGCGCGGAATTGTTCGGCGCCCCACGTATCGTATTTGAGCGGTACCTTGTCCCACCCATAGGCGCGCGAACCGGCGCCGGCGGCGAATGGAATGACACCATTGTCGGTCAGGCGGAATGACAGCAGCACGGCTTTTTTCAGCCACTGATGCACCACCCAATTGCCATCGATCTTTTCAGCCACCCGAAGCGTGCCGCCGTCAAGCAGGCCGAGTGCCGTCTCGACCGCATCGCGTGATACGCCTTTAGTCGCTGGTGAGATGCCGTCGCGTGCCTCCCAGGCGGCTTCGATAGCGGTCTTCAGGTGCGCGTTGCTCATGCGTGTTCCGGATCATGGCTGGAGGGTTACGATGGGGGATTGGCGCGTGCGGGCGTTCTGACGCGGACGCGGCCTGTCTGTCAACGGCGCGCGCCGTTGACGAGAGTGTTGCGTCCGTACAACTTGATGCATTTGTGACACTTTTCTAGTTATAGAAATTATGCATATGTCTTTCTGAATAGGTCTGGGTCGGGTGGATATTTTCCTATGGCGCGGTGGTTTGCGGGAGCCCTGGCAGGGGCGATAGCGTGTAGCTTTGTGATGCTGAGCACGGTCGCCTGGGCGGACGGTGCCGAGGTGTTTGGCGCTTCGGCCAACGGCAATGTGGTCGTAGCGGCCGTGTCAGATGTCATTCCAAGTGCGCCCCCAGTGATGTCTAAGGATTGCCATTCAAGACTAACGGCTGGCGATAGATTTCGTCGTCCTCTCCGCGGCCTTCGGCGGGCAGTCCGTGACAACCGCAATCCGCGTGTGCTCGCCATTGGATCCTCGACCACTGTCGGCACTGGCGCATCGAAGCCGGCGAACACTTACGTCGCCAAACTCGAAAATGGTCTTGAGGCTGCCTTCAAGGGCGTCGACTTCGACGTTTTTGGGCGTGGCGTCGGCGGCGAAATGGCGGAAGGCCAGTCGGCACGCATGAAGGCGGCCGTCGAAGAAATTAAGCCTGACCTCGTGCTTTGGCAGGTTGGCACCAACGATGCGATCGGCCACGTCAACCTGGAAAGCTTCAAGAACTGTCTCCGCAAGACGCTGACTTGGCTGGAGGAAAACAAATTCGATGTCATGCTGGTCGACCCACAGTATGGCGATCAACTGACCAAAGATGCGTTCTACGAACAAGTCGTTGCAGCAATTTCGGAGATCGCGCTGGAAAAACATGTGCTGCTGGTTGATCGGTTCGATGCGATGCGCAGTCTTTCCCGTGAGCATGGTGACATCGTCTATCTGTCGGCCGACCAATTGCACATGAACGATACCGGGCATCGCTGCATGGCCGAACAGCTATCACGCGCTATTGTTGCGGGTGTGTTGCAGGCTGATAATGATGCTGTCGCCGAGGCAACAAACAAGCTGCGCGCGCCCCACGACGACTGAGGTCGTCGCTGGAACTCGACCGCTGGCGCGAGGTTACCGGTTCGTCGAGGAGCCGATCATGCCAGGCAAGCCTGTATCAAAAGTTCTCATTGTGTCTGCCGTACTGGCGCTAAGTATATGCGCCGGTGCCGCTGTTGAGCCCGTGCGCACCGGCGCTGCTGCTTTCGGCGATTGGAAGGACGATGCGCCAGGCGTTCGCCGTCACATTACGGCCGCGGATCTGCCGAAACCGTTCGCAACGCAGTCAGCCAGCCGATCTGCGCGCGTCGTTGCCGCACCCGCCGGAGCGCTTCCCAAGGTACCTCGCGGTTTCGAAGTCACTATATTCGCTTCCGATCTCGCTGGACCGCGCCTGCTTCGCACTGCACCGAACGGCGACGTGTTCGTGGCCGAGATGCAGGCTGGCCGCATTCGTGTGTTGCGTGCCGGCGGTGGCAGTCCGCATGCAGAAGCTGCGACGACATTTGCGGACAAGCTGTTATTGCCGTTCGGGATCGCTTTCTATCCGCCCGGTGCCGAGCCGCAATGGGTCTATGTCGCCAACACCGACTCAGTCGTGCGTTATCCGTACCGGAACGGCGATGTGGAGGCCCGCGGTGCGCCGGAAGTGGTTGTGGCCCGATTGCCTGCGGGCGGGCATGTGACGCGCGATCTCGTGTTCTCGGCAGATGGAACGCGGATGTTCGTGTCGGTCGGTTCCGAGTCCAACAGCGGAGAGACGTTGTCCAAGAAATCCACATCAGCGGCCGCCGCGTGGGACCGCCAACATAATGCAATCGGTGCTGCGTGGGGCGATGAGACGGAGCGCGCCAATGTGCTTTCGTTTTCGCCCGAAGGCGGGGAGCGCCGCATCTATGCGACGGGGCTACGCAACTGTGTGGGGCTCGCCATGCATCCCGGCAGCGGCGATCTGTGGTGCTCGACCAACGAGCGCGACGGTCTCGGCGACGACCTCGTGCCGGACTTCGTCACCCGTGTGCCGGCAGGGGCTTTTTTCGGCTGGCCCTGGTTCTACATCGGCGATAACGAAGACCCCACATGGAAGGGGCAACGTGCGGATCTGAAGGGCCGCATCGCCGTTCCCGACGTCTTGCTGCAGCCGCACTCGGCGCCATTGCAGATGACATTTTATGCCGGCACCTCGTTTCCACCGGCGTACCAGGGCAATGCGTTCGTTGCCACGCACGGTTCTTGGAACCGCGCTCAACGGACCGGCTACAAGATTATCCGCATCGTCATGCAGAATGGCGTGCCGACCGGAGAATATGAGGACTTCATGACGGGGTTAGTGCTGGACGACCGCACGGTCTGGGGCCGTCCTGTGGGAGTGACAACGGCCGCCGATGGTGCGCTGCTCGTGAGCGAGGATGGTAACGGCACCATCTGGCGCATCGCCTACAAGGGTGAACAATAACTGCTGCGAGACTTTTGCCGGGGCGGGATGGGCGCGCGAAATTTTCGGTTTGCGGCGAGGTCGCAGGCAATGCCATGTTGGTGTGCAATCAATCAAGCACGGATCCCGGCATGGCCAGCAATAACACAAATAATCGGAAGCGCGTTTTCTATGTGAAATATCTGGCCGATCCCAGCTTTGCAGAGCGGTTGGGCGTGCGCGGAGACGTAGTGCTGGAAAAGCTCGAGGAGGGCGCGTCGGATGCGGATGCAGCGTCGGTTCTGGCGGCGGCACATGTTTATCAGGTTGGCGCCTCCCGCGATGAACTGCCGGTGCGGTTTCATGTCGGGCCGGACTTGCTAAAGCGCACGCCGAACCTGTTGATCGCGTCGAGCAACGGCGCGGGCTTCGACCCGATCGATGTCGCCGCGTGCACGGCTGCCGGCGTCATTGTGGTCAATCAGTCCGGCGGCAACGCGCGGTCGGTGGCCGAGCACGTGATCGGCATGATGCTGGTATTGTCAAAGCGCATCACCGAAGCCGACCGTGCGCTGCGCCGGGGCAACGTTAGCGATCGCAACGCCTACATCGGCACCGAAGTCCTCGGGCGCACGCTAGGGATCGTCGGCCTCGGCAATACGGGCGCGCAAGTCGCCAAACTCAGTTCGGCACTCGGACTGCGTGTGTTGGCCTCCGACCCATTCGTCGATGCCGCGGCAATGACAAAACACAGCGCCGAGAAGGTGACATTGGACGAGTTGCTGCGGCGATCGGATTTCGTGTCCATCAATTGCCCGCTCAATGCCGAGACGCGCGGCATGATCGGTGCGGCCCAATTTGCGATGATGCGGCCCGGCAGCATATTCATCACCGCGGCGCGCGGCTTCATCCATGATGAGCACGCGTTGGCGCAGGCGTTGGCTGAAAAACGCATCGCTGCTGCCGGTCTTGACGTGTGGGCGAAGGAACCGCCCGCAGCCAACCATCCGTTGCTGGCGTTCGACAATGTGTTGGCTAGTCCGCACACGGCCGGCGTGACCAATGAGGCGCGGCGGAACATGGGCCTCATCGCCGCCGAACAGATCCTGGCAGCGCTGGACGGTCGCCGACCGCCCAGACTCATCAATCCCGAAGTCTGGCCAAGATATGCCGCACGCTTTGAGCGTGCGTTCGGATTCGCGCCTGAGAGCGCATGAAGTTACTTGGTTGGCTGTTTGGGGGGCTCAACGATCGGCGGCAAATCCGGATCAGGATCTTTGACGGGAATATCGGGGATGTTAGGTGGCGGCTCTCCCGGAATGCGTGGGGGCTTGGGAGGCAGCGGCGGCTCTTCGATCCGAGGTTTTTTCATGCGTCAAAAACGCAACTGAGTTTGACGGGTTCCACATGGTCGACATTTTAGGCGTCCTGCCGGCAGGCGATTGAGGATCTATCGTATATCCGTTTTCAGTTTGCCGACGGCGGATGGGTTTGAAACCAGTGACGCGCTATTTCGCTGCGGCGCGCAATCCACACGCCGCTGTGTCGGTTGATGTGATCAAGCAAGCGCTCGAGGCCGACGGCACGGGCAGGATGACCGATCAGACGCATGTGCAAACCGACGGACATCATCTTTGGATGGGTAGCCCCTTCGCGATACAGCATATCGAAGGCGTCGCGAACGAACGCAAACCAGTCGTCTGATGTACCGACTGAGCCGGCATACTTGCCGTCATTGTTGGTCAAGGTATACGGCACGACAAGGTGGGGCTGGCCCGCTACGGTACGCCAAAACGGCAGTTCGTCGCCGTAGTAGTCGCTGTCGTACAAAAAGCCGCCCGCCTCGACGAGCAATCGGCGCGTATTGACGCTTGGGCCATAGCGACAATACCAGCCCTCCGGCCGATGCCCGACGGTTTGCTGCAAGGATACGATGGCTTTGCGGATGTGCTCGCGCTCTTCGGACTCGGAGAGATTTGAATGCAGCACCCATCGCCAGCCGTGACAGCAGACATCGTAACCTGAATCGCGAATGCACGCGGCAGCCTCAGGATTTCTTTCGAGCGCCAGCGCGCAACCAAATACCGTCAAGGGAAGCTTGCGCTCGTGGAACAGGCGGTGCAGGCGCCAGAATCCAACACGGCTGCCGTATTCGAACATGCTCTCCGCAGCCAGATCGCGCCCGGCGGCCGCAACAGCGAGGCCGTGCGCTTCCGTCAGGCCAGTTTCGGAATAATTCTCGCCGTCCTGCAGCGAAGGTTCCGACCCTTCCTCGTAGTTGAGCACGAAGTTCACAGCGATGCGGGCCCCACCCGGCCATCGCGGATCCGGCGGGTTGGCGCCGTAGCCGATGAAATCACGATCGAGGTGTTTAAATGTCATGGTGGCTCAATCTTTGTGCTCGATGCGAGCTGCCAATGCCGCCGGTAAGCCCGTCGTCGCTTTCGCAGGTGGTCGTCGAAAAGTTCCTGTCGTCG
The DNA here is from genome assembly GCA_025351355.1 of Hyphomicrobiaceae bacterium. Classification (GTDB taxonomy): domain Bacteria; phylum Pseudomonadota; class Alphaproteobacteria; order Rhizobiales; family Hyphomicrobiaceae; genus JABFRJ01. The sequence goes on along the minus strand of JANXWC010000179.1, from coordinate 15,318 downwards.
CCTTGCGGACTTGCAGCGCCACGAGTGCTTCGGCCTGCTTGACCGCAGCCTGCACTTGGTCGACCAGCGGCACAGGAATGCGGTGCTTCACTTTGGCGGCCAAGCCAGCCAGAGGCGCGCCACCGAGGATGACAACGTCGGCCTCAGTCTCGGTAACCGTCCGGTATACCAAATCGACCAGTAACTCCTCTTTTTCGGATTGCACCTCTGAGAGCGAATGAAATCCGGTATCGAGCATGCGGATGCCGGCGCAGCGACCGGTCAAGCCATGCATGTCGACGCAGTCCTCATACCAAGCGCCGAAGGAGCTGGAGAACGTCACTATTGCGAAGCGGCGACCAAGCATGCATGCCGACAACATGGCGGCCTCGGCCATCCCGACGATCGGGATATCGAAAAGCTCGCGCGCGCCGAATAAGCCGGGATCACCAAAGGCTGCAATGATGGCTGCGTCGACGGTGGAATGGTGTTCTGCAAGCAGCTCCAGCGCGACGACCCCGCCAATTTGCGCTTCGCCCCGTGTGGCAATGAACGGCACGCCGCGGGTTGCGGTGACTGGGATGAGTACGGTGCCGGGGGCAACGACCTTTTCGGCCGCAGCGACAAGCAAATCTGTGACGCTCTCGGTGGTGTTTGGATTGAGGAGCAGGATCCGTACCGTCATGATTGCTGCGTCTTCGTTGAATTGAGCTGTGCCAGGATTACCTCGGCCTCCTGGGCCGCATTGATCACCTGCCAGTCAGCACCGCGCCGCGCGATCAGTTGCAAGCCAACGGGAAGCCCGTTGCGACCATGGCCGCATGGAATTGAAATCGCCGGGGTTAGCGCATGATTGAAGAACGGCGTGAATACAGCGTGGCCACGCGGCGGCACTTCGACGCCACCGATATGACTGGGCCCAAGCCGCTCAACGGACCAGGCGCAACAGGGCGCCGTTGGGCACAGCAACAGATCGATGTCGGCGAGAAATGCGGCTGTCGTGCGCCTGATCGCGAAGCTGGCTTCGAGAGCGGCGGCGACCTCGATGCCGCTCAGCTCCAGGCCGCGGGCAATTTGTGCGCCGACGTCTGGGTCGAAGTGGTGCGGGCCGGCACGATAGGCTGTGCCATGCAGTGCCGCGAGGCCGGCCGCCTGCAGCGGCATGAGTGAATCTTCGCGCAGTCCTTGCGGCCAGATTGGATCTTTAAGCCCAATCGCCCAACCGGCGCGACGCAACGCTTCGACGCCGTTCTCAATGGCCTCGGCAACGTCACTATCGACCGGCACATCGAGGCCCACGCGTGGTGCGTAGGCAATCCGGAGTGCGCCGGCCGGGCGTGTCGATGATCTCGGCGCGATCCGAATCGCTTCGGGATCGCGCCCCTCCGGTCCCGCGACCACACCGAAAAGCAGTGCCAAATCTGTAACCGTCCGGGCCATCGGCGCGATGACCGAAATGCCCCAGAACGGCTCGGAAAAACCGGGTCCGTAAGGTATTGCGCCGAACGACGGCTTGAACCCGACGGTGCCGGTGTGGGCGGCTGGTCGTCTGCCGGAACCGCCGGCATCGGTGCCAAGCGCGAGCGGCGCGAAATCGGCGGCAAGTGCTGCCGCGTTGCCGCCCGACGAGCCGCCTGGGGTCAGCGCAGGATCCAGGGGGTTGCGCGCGGTGCCATGCAGGGGCGAATTCGTCTGTCCCTTGCAGGCGAATTCGGGGCAATTTCCAATGCCGACAACAACCGCACCCGCGGCGCGGATGCGTTCGACGGCGATCGCATCATCGGGTGCGATAAAATCCGCGAACAGGCGCGATCCCTGTGAGATCGTCCGATCACGCACCCAGATATTGTCCTTGACGATCACCGGGACGCCCGCCAACGGCAACTGCTCGCCACCGGCGACACGCCTCGCGACATGCTCGGCTTCTGCGATCGCGCGCGCGGGATCATGCCGAACAACAGCGTTAAGCAGGTTATTGCTGCGCTCGATCCGCGCGAGATATGTGCGCGTGATTGCGACCGGGTCGCGACGCCCCGCAAGTACATCGGCGACAATCGCTGTGGCTTCGGTCATGGTTCGTCCTCGACAAAAAGATCGTGCCTATCAAGAACCGATGACCACTTTGCGTGAAAATGCTCTAGCATGGTCGTCCGTAGAATGGAGCGTGATCATGCCGGGACTTTCCATACATGTGGTCGACGTTGCGCGGGGCCAGCCCGCGATGGGGATGCACGTCGAAGTTTACACGTTGGCGCCTGAGCGCCGACAACTTGCTGCTGGCGACCTTTCCGAGTCGGGTGCGTTGGAAGATGCGATCACCGGACAGAGGCTCGAGGCTGGGCCCTATGAGGTAATTTTTCATGCAGGTGCCTTCTTCGCGTCGGCGGGTGTCTTGCAAGCGACGCCGCCATTTCTGGATGAGGTGCCGTTTCGCTTCACCATTGCTGACCCCGCGCAGCACTATCACTTGCCGATGAAGATGACGCCCTGGGGGTACTCGGTCTTTCGAGGTAGCTGAAGGCATCATCTGATCCGCCTCGACAAGCCGGCCACACGTTCCATCACGACAAGCGCCAGAACGGTCAGTGCGATCAGAACGCCGGAAACTGCAGCGATCGTCACATCGAGACGCCCCTCCAGATCCTGCCACATGCGGATCGGCAGCATGTCAGTGCGTGCGTCGCGCAGGAAGAGCGAGACCGGGACGTTGTCGAACGAGGACATGAAGGCGATGAACGCGCCGGCCAGGATACCGGGACGAATTAGCGGCAACGTCACTCTCCTGAAGGAATAGAACGTAGAGGCGCCAAGGCTCGCCGAACTTTCCAGCAGCGATGCGTTCATCTGCGCCAAGGCCGCAACCGTCGTGCGGACCACGAACGGAACGCAAACGACCGTATGGCCGATAACGAGGGTCAACGGCGAGACCGGCAGGCCGATGACTGTGAAATACATCAGCGCCGCGATGCCAAAGGCCAACGCCGGAAGCACCAGGGGAGACATGAAGAAACTATCCAGAATGCGCGCCATCAGCGTTTCGGAGCGTGCGACGGCGAGAGCCGCTGCGACGCCCAGCAGGACGGAGAGAGCAGTCGTCCACAACGCTATTTTAAAGCTGTTTGTTGCGGCGAAGTGCAGTTGCCAGGCATCCAGCAATGCTGCGTACCAGCGCAACGAATAGCCGGTCGGCGGAAACCGCAGCGAGAACCCGGAGGTGAACGAGACGATCACAACAACGAGCGTCGGCAACAGCAGAAGGGCGACTGCAGCAAAGCCGAGCGTCCACATCACTAACGTGAAGCTCATGCGATCCAAACTGGGGCGGGGCAGCCTCATGCCTGTGCCTCACGCATGTGCGTAACCTTTCGACAACCGACCCAATAGGCTGAAAAGAGACAGTGCAACGAGGACAGCGCCCAGGAAAATGATCGAAATTGCAGCAGCAAAAGGCCAGTTACTGAGGGTGGTTGCCTGCTGGTAGATGTACATCGGCATGAACAGCATCTGTCCCCCACCGACGAGCGTTTGCGTGATGAATGCCGTGATGGCAGCCGCATAGGTCAGCAGGCAACCTGCAACGATTCCCGGCAAAGTCAGCGGCAGGATCACTTTGCGGAATGTTCGCCATTCACCGGCGCCGAGCGCTGACGAGGCATCGAGGAGACTTGGATCGAGTTTCGATAGGGCTGTGATCAACGGAAGCACCATCAACGGCATCTGGACTTGGGCCAATGCGACGACCATGCCGGCTTCGGTATAAAGCAGCTTGAGCGGCGCATCGATGAGTCCAAGCGAAGCGAGTGTCGTATTGACGATGCCTTGCCGGCCGAGAATGACGATCCACGAAAACGTGCGTACGACGACACTGGTCAGCAAGGGCAGCAGAATAACCAGCATCAAGGTGCTCTGTGCCCAGCTGGGCGCACGAACATAAAGCCACGCGAGTGGTAGACCGAGGACCAGGCAGAGCAGCGTCACCTCAACACCGATCCACATGGTGTGGCCAAGTACCGCGAGCGAGAACGGATCGAAGAGGAACTTGGCGTACTGCGTGAACCCGAAGCGGGTCATCTCAGGGTCAACGTGCAGGCTGACATAGAAAAGGATTAAGAGGGGCGCAAGGAAGAACGCGGCATAAAAGATCGCAAGCGGAGCGGCCAACCTCAGGCCATAGGTCGTCGCGATGTTGGTGCTGGCGGCCATTTCGAACTCCGCTGCGTCGCGGCCAAGCGCCCGTCGGCGTGACCACGACGCATAATTTCACAACTTGATGTCGCGGTTGAACTTCTCGATCCAACCTGCGCGCTGCTGGTTGATCTTTCTCCAGTTCTGGAACACGAACTTCTTTTTCATATCGTCGTGATCCTTGGCGAGGACTTTGGCGATCTCGCCGCTCATTTTCACCTTGGTGTTCGTCGGCACGATCAGATAGGGGCTTTCCATGAGCTTGGCTTGCACCTCAGGCGACAGCGCCGCGTCGATGAGCTTGGCTGCCAGCTCTTTATTAGGCGAATTCTTGACGATGTGAATGCTGGTCTGAAATGCGATCGCTCCCTCTTTAGGCGCGACGAACTCGACCGGCACGCCCCGCGCCTTCAGGATCTGGATGGCATTGAAGTTGCCGGGACCAATATCGATCTGCCCCTGCTGGTAAAGGGTGGCCAACGCGCCGGGATTGGCCGCGACCGCCGCCAGATTTGGCTTCAACTCCTCGATCGCCTTGAAGGCTGCATCCACATTGTTTTCGTCGCCGCCGCGCATCCGCGCAATCTCGACAAGCCAGCCCGTGCCGAGCGTTGAATTGAGGTTGGTAATGCCAACGCGTCCCTTGAACTCGGGTTTCCAGATGTCCGCCCACGACGTCGGCGGCGTCTTGATTTTCTCGGGATTGTAGGTGATCCCGACAACCTGGAAAAAGGGCGCTGGCCCCGTTTCCAATTGTGCGTCGGCAATCAAATCTTTGTAATGGGCGGACTGTGCGATGGGGAAGTTCTCGATCAAGCCCTGATCGATGGCCTGCAATGCGGGACCGGGATCATGCAGCATGACATCGATGGGCGGATTGGCCAACGATGCTTTGACCTTCGCGATCTGATCGACGGAAAGCATCGGATCAAGCGTGATCTCGGCGTCGTTATTGGCCTTACGGAAGGCAGGCACCAGGACATCTCTGTGCGCCTCTTCCCAACTTCCCGTAAATGTCGCAAAAACCAATCGGTGCGCCTGCGCGACGGAAATGCCTGGAAACGCATGTAATGCGCCGAGGGCCAGGGCCGAGGTCAAAAAGTGGCGGCGGTCGGGTGTCATGCTGGCGTCCTCTGAGGTTGCTTCGAATTTATGCGTGATGTGGAAAAACTGTGGCAAGGCGCGGCCCCTTGGGCGCCAAGTGGATCGGCGTACCGGGTGATAGCGGTTCGGCGCCTGCCTCACGCGGCTCGGATATCTTGACGGCGACGCCGTTGGCGAGTCGGGCTTCGTAAACAATCGTCGAACCCAGCGGCAGGCCTAGCTCAATTGTCGCGGCCAGTCCGCTGGCGGTCCGCTGCAAATGCTCAGGGCGAATGCAGACGACGGCGTGCGCGCCGATCGACACAGGCTGCAACATGCGTCCGCAAATCTCACCGGCGCCGTCGAGGGTCAGCGTTACAAAATCAACGTCAAGCGTCCTGATTGTGCCGTGAAGCACGTTGGCCGCGCCGACGAACGTGTTGACGAACAACGCCGCTGGCGCGTCGTAGACCATGGAGGGCGTGGCGAATTGTTCGAGGCGGCCTTGATTGAACACGGCTACCCGATCCGCCATGGAAAGCGCTTCTTCCTGGTCGTGAGTGACGATCAGGGTGGTCGTTCGCGCGAGGCGCTGGATGCGTTTGATTTCGATCTGCATATCGAGACGCAAGTTCTTATCGAGGGCAGCGAACGGTTCGTCGAGCAGGAGTACTGCCGGTCGAACGGCGAGGGCGCGTGCGAGTGCGATGCGTTGCTGCTGGCCTCCGGAAAGTTCTTTAGGGTAGCGGCCAGCGAGGTTTTGTAATTTGACGAGCGCCAGCATCTCGTCGACCCGGGCTGTCGTCGCCGCCTTGGCCGTGCCACGCGCTTCGAGCCCATAGGCTATGTTCTGCGCGGCAGTCATGTGCGGAAACAAGGCATAGTTCTGAAACACGATGCCGACGGCGCGCTTGTTCGGCGGCAAATGATCGACGACGGCGCCGCCAATCGAGATCTGGCCTTCGCTCTGTGCGATAAACCCACCGATAGCCCGCAGGAGGGTCGTTTTCCCGCAGCCGGACGGCCCCAGCAGTGCGACCAGCTCGCCGCCATGTACGTCGAAGGTTACGTTATCCAAGGCTTTATTGGCGCCGAACCGATGGCTGACGCCATCAATTCGCAGCGCTTGTGCGGTTCTCAGCTGCGGATCAGCGATCACAGCGACGCAGTTCCCCCAGTGTCACCCGACGTCAATCATGCTGGCGCAAACGGTAGACGTTTCGCGTGCCCACAATTGTACCCCGGCTCCGAAGGCTAGCACCACCCCAAAGCGTTTTGAATGGCGCAAGCGCCTAATATTTGGGCGTGAGACGCCGCATTGCGGTAATTTGCCGCCTAATATTCGGGCTGGCCCAGCTTCAGATCCGCAATAGATGCCGAATATGCGGCCCGAAACATGACCAGTTCAGCGGCTTCTGCATGAACGACGTCGCGCCTACAAGGAGGGCAGCATTCAGAGCTGTTTTGATTTCGCTGCCAGTCAGAACCACGATCGGCAGATGTTTGAGTTGCAGCTCGTTCCGGATCCTGGAAATCAACTCGATGCCGGTCATTTTGGGCATGTCCAGATCGACGATCACCAGATCGAACCGCTTCGCGCCTAACAGCGACAAGGCGGTCGTGCCATCCTCAGTTTCGGATACGTCGGCGCCGATCACCCGGATTTTGACGTTGACGATGCTGCGCGTGATCGCTTCATCATCGACGACGAGTACCTTGGGGCGCTTGTTTGTCGCGACGTCGAGCCCATCCGTACCGGAATGCATTTCAGGGGCTAACGTACTCAAAGCGATGTTCCCATATTTCGTAGATAATCGTTGCATGGCCGCGCCGTCGCTTCTGCAGGCGCCACACAGTTGCGCCGCAACCCCGGATCTGCTCAACCGACTACGGCTCAAGCCTACTCGTTGCGGAACAGTCAGATGCCGAACGAGGCCTGATAGAGCATTGTTGTCAAAAAATGTTTGTAAGTGCGTTAACAACCGCACGCGCCAAATTGCTAAGCTCAATATTCAAACTCGAACAAATTAAAAATTTATCTTTTTGAATTTGACTTTGTTCATAGCCGCTGCGGCAAGGTTCGGACCGGGGCTGAAGTCCTTAGACGACGGCGAGGCGAGGTCAAATTGACATGACGGGTCTGCAAACGGGAACTCAGCAAACGTCCTTCGTCGCCGCAGTAGAGTGGGTTTCGTTCCAGCTCATCGATACCCACGGCATGCTGCAATGGACCGAAGACCTTGCGCCGGAGCAAGTCCGGGCCATCTTGCAACAGGTGCCTTTGGACAGTCGAAGCAATGCAGCCGCGATCATATCGGCGGTCAGGAGGAATGACGTTTCGGCGGCCCGTCGGCAGGCCCACCGCCTCAAGGGGATGGCGGCCAATATCGGCGCCCAACGTCTCGCGGAGATCGCCAGAGCGATCGAGCATAGCGCCGACGCCGGCGCAGGGCTGGACACCCTCATCGCCGAATTGAGCGCTGTACTGGACGATACCCTCGTCGCGATCGCCAACATCACAACTGCCGAATGAGCCGGCGCCCCCCCCCCACAACAAACTCTCAGGCGTGAATTTTATAAAGCCGTTTCGATAGCGCCGACTTAAGAAAGCGTCGTGTTCTGGTGCAGTTGATAACGCTTTTTTTATCGTGTGATGCTTAGCATTTCTGCTGTACGCACCCATGAGGCCGCAGATGCACTATTGGCAAAAATTCGACCAAGTGGTCACTTATTTCGTCGACCCGACCGTTCAGCCGAATTCCAACGAATATCAGCGCATGCGAATGTTCGTCATCAGCCATTTATTAGGGCCGGTGCTCAGTCATCCTATTACGGCCTATCTGTTTCTATTGGACCCCAATCCCTGGCCGCACACCTATGTGCTCGGCGTGTCCATCACGCTGTTCTGGTCGTTCCTCGGCTTGGTGAAGCTGTTTCCGAAATATTATGCAATTCTCGCCCTGCTTTCGTTGCAAAATCTGATTTTTGCGATCCTGTGGGGCGCGTTCCACTATGGCGGCGCCAGCTCGCCGTTTCTCATGTGGATACTTGTGGTCCCCTTGCTGGCCTTCTTCTACCTCGGTGCCGAACGCATTACGCCGTTTATTCTACTCCAGATCGGTGTCGGCCTCATCGGTTTCTACATTGCCTATCGGATCGACGACTTCCCCACACACATCCCCGTTGCATCGATGGTCGAGATGGGACTGATCTCAGCTATTTCGGCGTCAATCTACGTTTTCATGATGGCCAGCTACTATGCGCAGATCGTCGATTCTCAATCGGAATTGGTGCGTGAGATCAAGCGGCATGAGGATACGCTGAAGGATTTGACGATCGCCAAGAACGATGCCGAAAGCGCCAACAGCGCGAAGTCGGAATTCCTGGCGAAGATGAGCCACGAGTTGCGGACACCCTTGAACGCGGTGATCGGCTATAGCGAAATCCTGCTCGAGGACGCAGAGCTCGATGGGCGGGGCGAACAAATCTCGGACTTGCTCAAAATCAGCGCTGCGGGCAAGCATTTGCTGTCGATGGTCAACGACATCCTCGACATCTCGAAGATTGAAGCCGGTAAGGTCGATCTTGTTCTGGAGACGTTCGATGTCACCAAATTCATAGGTGAAATTGAACTGGCGAGCCGCGGCCTTGCCGCCAAAAAAACCAACCTTCTGGTCATCGATCGCGGGAGCGTGCCGTTGGGGACGGTGCATCTGGATCCGACCAAGCTCCGCCAGGTCGTACTCAATCTCATCGGTAACGCCGCAAAATTCACGAACAACGGGCAAATCACCGTGCGCCTCTCGCGACTTGTCGGGGAGCGCGGAGAACGGCTGCGCATCGACGTGATCGACACCGGTATCGGTGTCAACGCCAACCAGCTTAAAAATCTGTTCTCAATGTTCACGCAGGCCGGCCCTGGAATTTCTGCAAAGTTTGGCGGAACCGGTCTAGGCCTTGCGTTGAGCAGAACGCTTTGCCGCGTGATGGGCGGCGACATCACCATGACCAGCGAACCCGGCAAAGGGTCCTGCTTCACGATCGACCTGCCGGTCACCATCACCGGGCCGGTCACCGAGGCCGGAAACACGCAAGACGCGGATATCGCCGAAAAGGAATTCGTCTCTGCGCCAGCACAAGTTGCAGATAACGCCAAGGAGGTCACGCGCGGTTTGCCGGCGGTTCCATCATCGACTGGTCGGCGCGTGCTGCTGATTGATGACGATCGTTCGTTGCTCGAGATTGCTGAGCGGTTGCTCAACAAAGAGGGCTTCAGTCCCGTCAGTACCGACTCGCCTGCGTCTGCGGCTCACTTGGCGCGCGTCATCGTGCCCGACATCATCCTCCTCGACATCCTGATGCCCGAGGTTGACGGCTGGAGCGTTCTCAGAGCGCTGAAGCGAGATCCGGCTACGGCAGCGATCCCGGTCGTGATGCTGAGCATCGTCGATGATCGCAAACGTGCCATCGAGTCGGGCGCCCTCGGCGTGGTCGCCAAGCCGCTTCAGCGCGCCGAGCTGCTGCGCATGCTCAACTCGGTGTGCGACAACGAGACCGCGAAACGGATGCGAATGAACGAACCCAATAAGGCAGCGGTCGCCTGATAATGGACACGCGATAGCGGATATGAGGCCCAAGTCATGACAGTCGTTTTGATCGTAGAGGATAACCCGATCAATCGGGACGTACTTGGGCGGCGCCTCGAAAAGCGTGGCTTTACGATTCGCTTTGCCGAGGACGGCCTCCAAGCAATCGAAGCGTCGCTCGCGTTGATGCCCGATGTGATCCTGATGGATATCGGGCTCGGAGAAGGGATTGATGGCTGGGAAGTGACCCGGCGGATTAAGGCCAACCCGGTGACCGCTGCAATTCCGATTATTGCGCTGACTGCCAGTGCATTCGAATCCGACCGGAGGAAGAGCCTGGAGGTCGGATGCTGCGATTTCGACACCAAGCCGATCGACCTGTCGCGTCTGCTCGACAAGATCGAACATAGCAAGCTCGCCGCATATTGATGGCGCTCGTCGTGCCGTTTGGCGGTTGAACCATCGACGGCTACTGCTCGGCACACCTCAGCCCGCCAACAGTCGACGCGGCCACGCACGAGACCGCCCCACACAAGGCGATCCTTGTGTAGGGCGGTATCGATCGTCCGGTTTCAAATGCGGGCAACCACGTTATGCGGCGGCGGCCTTTAATGGTGCGGCCGGCTTTTCGGCGCGCTTATAGGCCGCTTCGCGGCTCATACGCAGCTCGAGATCGGCTGTGCGCGTAGCATTGTGCATGGCGGCCACCAATAGATCGATCTCTTCGGTCGTGTGATCGGCCATGACCTGGACTCGAAAGCGTGCGCCACCTTGCGGCACGGCCGGATATTCGACGAGGTTAGCAATGGCGCCACGCTCGCACAGCAGACGCGACGACAGACGCGCCAGCCCTTCTGCGCCAACACGAACGGGAACAATCGCGGAAGGATCGCCGAGCGGCTCCAAGCCGACCTTCTCCATTAGCGCACGCATATAGAGGATATTGTTCATCAGCCGCTTGCGACGATCCTTGCCTTCTTGAGAGCGGACGATATTCAGCGCCGCCAGCACGGCGGCGGCCTGCACAGGCGACAACGCGTTGGAGAACGTTTGCGTGGCGCTGTAGTATTTCAAGTACTCTGCGGCGGCGCGCGTTTTGACAGCGATGAACCCGCCGTTCGAGGCGAAGGTTTTGGAAAAGCTGCCGATGATGATGTCGACACCGGAAAGCGCATGTTGCAGGCTGAGATGCCCCAGTCCGTCATCGCCAATGCAGCCGAAATCATGGGCGCAGTCGACCAGCAGCGTCGCATTGTATTCGTCGCATACGACCCGCATGGCCTGGATATCCGGCGTATCGGAATGCATCGAGAACAAGCTCTCGGTGACTACGAGGATGCCGTTTTCCTTATCTTTAGAGCGGATTTTGTTGAGACGGCGGGCCAGGCCGGCCACGTTCAGATGTCCATGAAAATGAATGTTATGCGTGGCGGCCCGGGCGCCCTCTTGGAGGCACGAGTGCGCCAGAACGTCCATCACCACGTGATCGTTGGGGCGGACAAATCCCTGCACCGCGGCAAAGCCTGCAGACCAACCGGTCGGATAGAGCACCACTTGACGCATGTGCAGAAAATCAGAGAGGGCCTCCTCGAGTGCGAGGGAATGCTTTGTGTTGCCGAGCAGAGCGGCAGACCCGGCACTATGGGTGCCGTACTCACCGATAGCGGCGATGGCTGCAGCCTTGACGGCGGGGTGCGACGACAGACTGAGATAGTCTTGTGAGGCGAAATTCACGCCGGTAAATGCCTTACCAGCGTCGGTTTTAACCGAACACGACGTTTTCGGCGCCGTGGCTGTCGAGCGCGCATAGGGCCACATATCAAATTCGCGACGTTTGTTCTGCCACGCAAAGAACGGATCGGTCCGAGTTATGAGGTCGGCTCCCGGCAGTTCACGGAATTCTTTCAGACTGCCTGTCAAAGTCTCGTCGGGAAGCGCTGCGCCGATATCGCCAAGCTTCGAAAGGTCTAAACTCATCCCAAAGTCCCCACTGATGCACTACAAACAAGCCTACTTCGATACTGTCATGTGTGATTAAAAATCGGATTAAATTAATCGGTATCTCTTTAGTTATTTCGCACGAATACTACTGAATATGCCTGATAATTGGCAGTAACGCAGCGCATCTTCGACGCTGCGTCCGGATAAAATCCGGGGCGTCCAAAAAATGAAATTAGGCCGCGTCCGCTTCCGCTTCGACCACGATCATGGAGATCAATTCCGACGGCAGATGGATGCTCGCCGATGTGCCGCGCCCAAGTGCTGACTGCACCGTCAATTGACCGCCGTGGGCTTCAGCGATGAACTTGGCCGTCGCCAACCCAAGTCCGCTCACATCGCAAGCCGCGCGATCCTGTCTATCGATCGCGGACATCGGCGCCAACAAGCGGTGAAGCTTGTGTGATGCGATTCCAGCCCCCTCGTCATCCACGACGAAGCAGACCGAGCCGTCCTCCAGATGTTGGGCGGATAGCTTGACGGCGCGATCGACCGGCGAGCAGCGGAAGGCATTGTCCAGCAGACACACCAGGGCTCGCGTGAGCTGATCATGATCGACGTGGAGCCAGAGCTCATAGGCAGGGGCGTCGACCTGAAATATTGCCGAAGCCCATCTGCCTTGCAGTGATTGCATGACGCCGTTCAATAACTTTTCAAGCGAAAGCCGACGCGGATTGAGATCGACCCCGCTGTTGAGCAGCGCCGCAAAATTCGCCATCGTTGCGAGCGTCATCTCGAGATTGTGGGCTTCCTGCCTAATATGCTCGGCCTCTGCGCGTAACGACTCGCGCGGCGTGGGCCCGTCGAGAAGGCTGGCGAAATGATCCGCGTTCGTAGCTATATTCGCTGCCATCGGGCGCAACACATAGTTCAGACGGCCAATGACCGTGTCCTTGAGTTTGCTCTCGCCCTGCGTCGCCAGGTGCGCTCGCCGTGCCTGCCGGCCGCTTTCGACCAGACGCATTACGTAGTCGATCTGGTGGCGGAACAATGACCAGTTGATCGGTTTGGTCAGGAAATAGTTGGCGCCGATCTCGAAGGCCTCATCAATCGCTTCGCGGTCGTTGCGCCCGGTAATGACGATCATCGGGAGATGCCGCGTGCGTGGATTTTTGCGAGCGCGCCCTATCAAGTCGCGGCCATCCATGTCGGGCAATCCGAGATCAATCAGCACGCAGTCGAGCGTGTTGGTCTGCATGACTTCCCAGCCCGCGGTTCCGTCGGCGGCTTCGAGCACCGAGTTTCCCGAAGATTCCAATTTCGATTTGACGATCGTTCGTAGTAACGCATCGTCATCGATGATCAGAAGACGCATAAGCCAAACCCACCCCAGACCGCACAAATACCCCACGGCATCCGGCATACTGTGCAGGACGAGTATTTAATGACGGTATAACAGGAGCGGAGAAAAGGCGGTGCGCATTCCGACGGGTGGACATCAAGAACCAGACTTGCCGCGCGAACAACTCGCGCATGGCTTGGCGCCGGCGTTTGCAGGTTATTTCAGGGGTGGTGCGACTTTTTCGCTATCGAAGCGATATACGGCACCCACGGTCAACTCGAATTGACGAGCGTTTATTTCTACGTTTCGCGCTGAATTGAATAATTCGGCGCCCGCTAAGTTTGTTCGTGGCGCATACATACCAGCCAATTCGAGATCCAACTTGTCTGTCATCTGGTACCTCAATCCACTCGTCAAATGGTGACGAGCGGCGCCGCCTGTCAATACGTTCAGGTCGGTGTCCGAACTGCGGAACATCGGCGATCCGTACGAATATCCGGTGCGGAGTGTGAGCACTCGCGACTGCTGCCATTCCAAACCGATTTTGTAGACGTCAAGATCACGCGCACCGAAGCCTGGACCGCCTGAAAGGCCGAAAGCCACCGGATTGGTAGATGGATTGGCAATAGCACCGACTGCGCTATACCAAATATGGCGATAGTCGGTGAACAGTTTCAGGTCTGGGCGCACTTGAAATGAAAAACCGGCCTGCATATTGGCGGGAATATCCAGCTTTGCCTGATCCGCGAGTAATCCGGAGTAGACGGCCATATGGCCCATATTGATGCGCGACGTCCCGGAAATTCCGAATTTGACGCCCGGTATCACCGTCAACTCAAGACCGCCCTTGACGCCCGCGCCCCAGGTATTGACGGTTCCTTGATCAGAAAAATTGGCAGGATTAGACGATAAGCCGGCAAACAAGCCGACGCCATGGAGTTCGAACTGCTGACGGGCGAGGATAGGAGCAACGCCAACGCTGACGCCAGGCGCAAGCTGCTTTGCGAGCCCAATGGAGAAAAACGTCTGGACCAAATTTAACCCCAGCGGTCCGCCGCAGTTCAACCCTGAAAGACCTGGCGGACAGTTGGCATTCGGCGCATCGGCATAATGAGTGTTTATGCCGCCATTGCCATAAACGGAGAAACCAATGGCATCGGCAAAGCCCCAACTCACGCGACGATTGATCGCCAAGTTCGGCACTGCGAACCATTCGTTGTCGCTGACATGCTCCCCACCTGCGGTGACGCCGCCAGTGCCCGTACTGGAGTAGCCGCGATGGTAGTTCAAGGCCGATACGGCGGCGGTCATTTCGTTGCCGACATTGGCGAGACCCGCTGGATTCAGGCTGATGGCGGTGGCATCGGTGCCATCGGCGACGCCTGACCCGGCGAGCGCTTTTTCTCGGACACCGATCCCGTTCTGAAAATATCCGTCCGCGGCAATGGCTGGGAGGGTGGCGGTCGAAAGCAGCAGCGCAGTTGCAGATAGACGGAGCACCCGGTGCGCGCCACGGCTCGTGCTGTCGCAATTATTTGAGCGTGACATATGCCTCGGCCCCCCGGTGAAACTTTCACGCTGAGAGCTAACGCGATTTGGTTATCAAAATGATAAGACTTGTGCCTCGGTGGGACGATAGCATTGCGGTGGTGCGACAGATGAACGCTATCGAGGGGTGTGGCGAAGGCGGCGCGCCAGGACTGCGGGCGGCCCGCCGTCGCCATTCAGCGATTGCGGAGCGAACAGCTGGGGCATTGTCATCAGTGGTAGCGAAAACAATGGTAGCGAGACCCAGACTTGAACTGGGGACCTACGGATTATGATGACGACTTTGGCCAAAACAATCGTCTAGATTCAATGATTTAATCGGGCGCTCGTTGCAACAAGTGCCTATCAGTGCCGCATCGTGCGGCACTGGCTCCCGCAAACCTTACGCAGCGAACGCCTGCTAAAATCGAAAGGCGCGCTGTCTGTGCCTCCTAGCGTAACAAATCCGGTAGCTGCCCCCCTCAATACCGTCCGTCGCCGCTGCAAATTCCATTCGGCGGTTCGGGCCAAATGCGGTCGTCACGTCGATTGGCTTTGCAATGTAATGGTTGCAATGTCCGAAAGTCGACACCCCGACGCGGGACATCAACGGGCTCACCCTTGATCGCCACCATTATGGCCAACATTCTGGCAGACCCACTTGGACACAGCCGCCCA
>JANXWC010000177.1 GCA_025351355.1 Hyphomicrobiaceae bacterium | reverse complement strand
TTGCGAGAATGCGCGTGTGTGCCGGGCTGTGCGCTCGGCGATAGCTAGCAGCGCCGACATCGCGATTGACGCGACCCCGATGACGATGAGCCCCCGCAGAGGAGAGTGGCATCCATTGAGGATCGGCCGAAGCACCACTCCTGCCACAATCAACGGCAGAGTGCCGACAAGGATGCCGATCAGCAGACGAAAGTCCTGCGATTGATAGTCGCGCCTGGCGACCGCCGTTAGGCTGTTTCCGGCGACTCTGCGGATGTCCGACAAAAAAAGGTGACGACCGCGACGAAGCTTACCAGCTGCATTGCCGCGGAAAATGCCGACCCTGGATCCCGCCAGCCTAGCGCTTCCGGTATGACACGCAGATGTGCCGTACTGCTGATGGGTAACAGCTCAGTGATGCCCTGAACGATACCGAGCACCACCACCTGCAGCGCCGTGAGATCCGCGAAGCCAAGGTCTACCGCGTGGGTATCCGTGCAAGGCGCATCCGCGCTTGAGTTTGCCATGAGATGGGATGGAGGCTCTCGTGGTGCGGGGGGGGCCAGCTTATCAATCCATGAGACCGTTTACTCAGTAGCCCTAACGGGCCGTCCGAAAGCGTTCACTGCCCGTGAACGTCTGGAGGCGGGTCGGGCCGGGAAGCTGCCAATTATTCCGCTTCAGACCCGCCCTTCCCTGAACCGAATGAGTAATACGGTTCACTGGCGACGTCGAAGCGCGAGTGAACACCCCTCAATTCGTCGGCGGGCGGCAATGAGCAAGTCTGACCCGTTGGAGTCACTCAGTCTTCTTGATAGGAGACATTCAAAAGGTCGAAAGCGGACATTCGACCCTGGCCCGCGGTCGGCCTTGCTGGCCTGTAATATGGATGGATCGCAAAGTGAAACGCCAAAGGTGGCTGATGAAGATTGACTGGAGCTCCGGATTGCAAGGCGAGTGCCGCTGCGGTCGGTTGACGATGCGAGTGAATGCTCCCCCGATAATGACTGCGGCGTGCCACTGCCGGGGTTGTCAGCGCATGCGTTCTAGCGCGTACTCGTTGACCGCCATGTTTCTCAAAAGCAACTTTCTCGTAATGGCAGGTGAGCCAGTCATCGGCGGACTACATGGCGAACACCGGCATTTTTTCTGTCCACATTGCAAGAGTTGGGTCTTTACCGAGCCACTCGGTGTCGACCACTTCGTCAATGTGCGGCCGACTATGTTCGACGACTTGTCCTGGTTTGTTCCGTTTATAGAAACGTACACCTGCGAGAAGCTGCCGTGGGTGAGGACACCTGCGACGCATAGCTTCGAGAAGTTTCCGGCAATGGCCGAATTCTCCTTACTTCTCGCAACGTTTGCCACGCATGCATCGAAACAAACCTAAGCAGTGCCCGCTGTAGGCGGTGTCGATCAACGCGAGGGTCCAGCTTTGGCCGGTTGTGCCGTTGTTAGGAGACTGCACTAGGACAGTGACCGCGATAGCTTTTCCCCAAGGAACTCCAGTAGCAAGCGAACGCTGGCCGAACGTAGTCGCGTCGGCGTAACCGCACTTACTGCAAGTCGCTCAAACTTCCATTCTGGTAGCACACCACGAAGACGGCCCGCATCGACCGCTGGTCGCGCTAGCGTAAGAGTCAATGGCGCAATGCCATTGCCGAGCTCTGCCCATCGCAACATCATCGCTAGACTATTGGTGGTCAGAGTACCCGACACATCAACGCGTTCAGAGGTCTGATTTCGTCGCAGTAGCCATCGGCCCGGGCTGGACTCATTGGAAAGCATGATGCATTCGTGGCGGCTCAAATCTGCTGGGGTGCGCACGGGGCTCCGCGCCGCCAAGTAGTTGGGAGAGGCGTAAAGCTTGCGCTCAATGTACCCAAGCCGCCGCACAACCAAGTTCCCGTCTTTGGTCGAGCCGAGGCGAATGGCCAGATCAAAACGCTGGCCAGCGAGATCGACGTGGCTCGCCGCCAGTTCAAGTCCGAGCGTGATGCCGGGATAATGGCGAACAAATTCATCAAGGATTGGCGCCAGGTAGTGGACGCCAAAATCGACCGGCGCAGCCACGCGCAGCGTTCCCCTGGGTAGTTGCGCCGCTTCGGCCAATACCTGCTGAGCGGCGGCGGCATCCGCAACCACCCGTTCACAGCGTTCGAAGTAGCGCAGTCCAATAGAGGTCAACTCGATGCGGCGCGTGGAACGCGATAAGAGCTGCAGCCCAATTCGGCGCTCGAGTAGGGTGAGGCGGCGCGACAATGTGGCAGGTGGTATACCGAGCGCTTTACTGGCGCCTGTGACACTTCGCAGACGCGCGACTTCCACAAACAAGGCCATGTCGTGCATCGCAAGGACGGTATCCGAGGCTATAGTCATTGCTTATTATTCTATCAGTGGAATAGTCGATTCCATTCTGTCACTTGTTATGCCAAACGGGCAATGCGATGATAGTTCATGGGTAAAGCGCGCCTTGAAGCCTTTAGCGACGGTGTGATCGCGATCATCATCACAATCATGGTGCTCGAGCTCAAGCCGCCTCACGGTGAGGTGTTAGCAGGCTTGCCGACAATGGCTCCGATTTTCGTGGGCTATGTGCTGAGTTTTACTTACGTCGGTATCATTTGGATCAATCACCACCACGTTGTGCACGCGGCGCGACGCGTCAGTGCCTCGGTCCTTTGGTCCAATTTGCATTTGCTGTTCTGGGTTTCCTTGATGCCGGTGACGACCGGTTGGATGGGTGAAAACCGGCTGGTCGCCTTGCCGACGGCAGTTTATGGTCTGGTACTGCTGGCGATGGCCCTGGCCTTCTGGGTCCTGGAAAGGTCCATCATGGCAACAGACGGCGATGAATCGCCCTTGGCGGCAGCTCTCGGACGCGCTGATCGCAAGGGCCTGTTAGCGATGGCCATCTACGTTTTAGCCATCGGGGCGTCGTTCTTTAGCACGGCCCTAGCGCAGATTGCCTATGGGCTGGTGGCACTTTGGTACGTGATTCCGAGTCGCGGTATCGAGAGGGCTGTGGCGAATGACTGACCCTCAAAGCCCCTTGCTGCCCTATGGACCCATTGTGCTGATCGGCGCGACCGGGCCGCTCGGCATAGAAATTCTCAGGCTCGCGTTGGACGCAAACTTGGCTATTCGGCCGTTGGTACGCGACACCAGCAAACTGCCGACGGACATACGCAGTAGGGTCGACACTCGCACCGGCGATGTTCGCCGGGCAGATTCGTTAGAGTCGGCTTTGGTCGGGGCAAGTTCGGTGCTCTCGGCTTTGGGGACACCGTTGACCCTAAAGCCCGTGGATCTGCTGTCGGTTGGCACGGCAAATCTGCTTTCAGCGATGCAACGTCAGCATGTCGCGAGACTGGTCTGTGTGACGGGCATGGGCGCTGGCGACAGTCGCGGGCATGGCGGATTCGTGTATGACCGACTGATTTTGCCCACACTTTTGAAGTCAATCTATGCGGACAAAGACAGGCAAGAGCGCCTAATCCGTGAGAGTGATCGCGACTGGACCATCGTGCGACCGGCTCGCCTAACAAATGCCTTTGCCACGCGACCGGTCCGCGAAATTACGCATTTCACCACCGAGACGATGACC
>JANXWC010000001.1 GCA_025351355.1 Hyphomicrobiaceae bacterium | reverse complement strand
TCGAGCGCTTCTTCAACAAAATCAAGCATTATCGTGCCATTGCCACACGCTATGACAAACACGACGCCAACTTCCTGGCGTCGGTGAAACTTGCTGCAGTTCGCATCTGGATGCGATTTAATGAGTCGGTGACCTAGCGCGCACCCATCCTGGCGGTCCACATCGCCGCCTGCAACTCAGCCCAGCGGAGGCGCAGCAATAGTCGTGCCGTCAGCGATCAACTTTTTAATCTCCGCAGCCGAGTAACCCGCCTCCTGTAATATCTCGTGGCTATGTTCGCCGAAGCGCGGCGCCAGCCGGTGCGGCTCGGCTGGTGTTTCCGACCAGCGTGTTGGCACACGCATGCTGCGGATCAGGCCCTCACTCGGATGCTCGGCGGTCGCAAAGAAATCGGTCGCCACCAAATGTGGATCGGCCATGAGGCTGTCCAGATCATGCATCGGCATTACCGGAATATCAGCCGCCGCCAGCGCGTCCAACCAATCCGCGGTGGAACGTGTTTCGAGGATTTCTGCAAGCGTCGCGTAGACTTTGTCGATATGAGCCATGCGGATGGCGAAGGTCTCAAACATCGGATCGGCGCCGAGATCGGCGCGACCGGTTGCTTTGAAAAAGCTCTGCCACTGTTTGTCGTTGTAGACGATGACACAGATATACCCGTCGCTGGTGCGATAGGGCTTCCGGTCCGCTGCGAGGTGCCGGGCATAGCCGCCGCGATCGAGCGGGGGCTCAAAGGTCAAACCGCCCATATGATCGCCCATCACGAACGCGGCCATGGTTTCAAACATCGGAATTTCGACATGCTGGCCGCGACCACTCGCCCCGCGCTGCACCAGACTGGCCAGGATGGCATTGACCGCCGACAGGCCGACGACCCGATCGGCCAGCGCCACGGGCGTATAGCGCGGCGTGCCGTCACCCGCGCGCGCGATCAAATGCGACAGGCCGGATGCGCCTTGCAGAAGATCGTCATAGGCGGGCTTGTCGCTGTAGGGGCCATCGCCGCCAAAGCCGCACAGGCTGGCGTAGATGATCTTTTTGTTGACCGCCGATACTGCGTCGTAGTCGAGCTGCAACCGACGCATGGCGTTGGGCCGGACGTTGGTCACGAACACGTCGGCCGACGTCAGCAGTCGCAGCACGACTTCACGGCCAGCCGCTTGTTTCAGATCAAGCACAATGCAGCGCTTGGAGCGGTTGGCGTTCAAATAAACGGGGCCCATGCCACGATGCCGCTCGGGGCCGATCTGCCGCGTGATGTCACCGCCGGGTGCCTCGATCTTGATGACGTCGGCGCCGAAATCCCCCAGCGTCTGCGTTGCATAGGGCCCCATCAACACCGAAGTGATGTCGACAACCTTGATCCCCTGCAACGGTCCCATCTGAATTCCGTTCGACGTGGCCTGCCCCCCATGACCGTCCGACATTGGGTGCGGGCAGCCCCGCCGTCAACTCAGGTCAAAAAGGGCCGGCCCGTAGGTTGGGTCAAGGCTCCTTTGGCCGCGACCCAACGCGGCAGTCTTATCGGTGGCTGTTGGGTCGCGCTGAAACGCTTGACCCAACCTACCGGTGTGCGCCGCGCCGTTCAACTGCCCTTGTTGGAGACTTTCCGCCCCAGGTCAACGGTGAGCCAGAGACTGCCACTCTGACTACGCTCGGTCTACCTCAGATAACTGCCGGAAACTTGACGACCGGCAGCTTCGGCCTCAACTTCGAGCGTAGATAGGCGATCACAGCCCTTCTGTGAATCCCACCAACCGCAACCGTACCACAACCGCGCTTGAGCAAACCGCGGGGACGTGAGAACCTTCGGCTCATCACCAAGGCTTCAGTCCACCGCGAGCGCCACCATGCCATTTGATCCCCATGCCGCAAATCTCAACATCGCCGTTATCGGCACGGGTACCATGGGACGCGGCATCGTTCAGGTCGCAGCCCAAGGCGGCATGCGCGTCATTGCCTACGACGAAAAACACGGCGCCGCCATGCTCGCCAAGGATTACATTGCCAATGTCCTCACAGGCTTGGTTGAGAAGGGCCGCGTTACAGCGGCCGACGCGAAGGCGGCAGTGGACCGCATCAGCATCGGCCACACGCTTGAAGATTGCGCCAAGGCGGATGTGGTGATCGAGGCGATCCTCGAACGCCTGGACGTCAAACAATCGCTGTTCCAACGGCTCGACCAGCTCTGCGACCCGAAGGTCATTCTGGCATCCAACACGTCGTCGCTGCCGGTGACCGCGATCGCCGCCAAATGCCAGCATCCCGAGCGGGTGGGTGGCATGCATTTCTTCAATCCGGTCCCCGTCATGAAACTTGTCGAAGTCATTGGCGGTCTCAAGACTGCGCCCTGGGTGACTGAGGCCCTGATGGCCATCGGTCGGCGCATGACGCGGGAACCCGTCATGTGCATCGACAGCCCCGGCTTCATCGTCAACCACGTCGGCCGCGCCTACACCACCGAGAACCCGCGCCTGTTGACCGAAGGCATCGCCAAGCACTGGGAGATCGATCGCATTCTGACGGGAGCGCCCGGTTTCAAGCTGGGTCCGTTCGCACTCGCCGACATGGTCGGCATCGACGTCGGTTTTCCCGTCATGGAAAGCATCTACCAGCAGTTCCAGCACGAACCGGCCTATGCGCCCAATCCGCTCTCGGCGTTGCGCGCAGCCGGTGGTCTTTATGGCCAGAAAACCAACGCCGGCTGGTACGACTACCGGGACGGCAAACGTGTCGAACCCGACGCCAATCCCGCGCCGCGCACTTTGCCCAAATCAGTCTGGATATGGCCGAGCAAGGACCACGCCGACCTGATCGCGCCGCTGGCAGAAATTTTCAAAAAATCCGGCGCATCGCTGGAGTCCGGGCCAACGCCCAGTACTGATGCGTTAGTGGTCCTATGCCAGATCGGCTACGATCTGACGACGGCGATCCACGACTTGAAACTCGATGGCGCGCGCACTGTTTCGGTCGATGTGCTGTTCGGCCTCAAAGGTCCGCGCACGCTGATGGTGTCGCCAGCCACTGACCCCGTGATGCGCGATGCCGCACACGCGCTGTTGGCGTCCGACGGCCAATCCGTCATCGTCATCAACGACAGCCCCGGCTATGTCGCCCAACGCGTCGTGGCCATGATCGTCAACGTCGGCTGCAACATCGCCCAGCGCCGCATCGCGTCGCCTGATGATATCGACAAGGGCGCGAAACTCGGCCTGGGCTATCCGTTCGGTCCACTCGAATGGGGTGATAAAATCGGCGCCGGCCGGATCTTATTTATTCTAGAGCGGCTGCACGCCTTCTACGCCGATCCGCGCTACAAGCCCAGTCCTTGGCTCAAACGCCGTGCGATGCTTGGCTTGTCCTTGACGACGCCTGATGGCGTCGCCTGAGCCTCCTGCCTGGCAACACCGTATGAAGCCTACTGAGGTCTACCTCACGATGCCTTGAGCGCCGCAACGCCAATTCCGTCAATGGGCAGTGATGCGGCTTGAGCGATGGTCGCCAAGCGCGTTTCGCGCGCGCGCATGGCCAGCGTGGGCTCGATCCCGAGTTGGTTAAACACCACTTGCAAGCGATGCAACCAGTCGTGCCGCAATGCGGCATTGGCCACATTCAACTGCCGCGCGCGCTGCAACCTGATTTGGTCACCATCCAGAACCTTCAACACACCAGCCATATCCGGCTCGTTGAAGGCCACGCGAATGACCGCATCTGGCCAGTCAAACTGCTTGTCGAATTCCGGGCTGTCCGGCGCTTCCCCGATCATCACCGCTCCGGCCGCTGCGCCTTCGTAGAACCTTGACGAGAGTTCGTGCGTGCCGTCGAACTCCGGCTGATTGATGCGACTGCGGTTGGCGAAGAAATAGCGGCTTCGCTGCAGCAAACTAGCCAGCAGCTTGCGGTGATCAGCTGGGTCGTCGACGCGGAACGTGCGTTGCTTCATGTCGATGCCGCTGGCAGCAACCGTGTCGAAGTAGTAAAAAATGTCGCCACGGTCTGCCATCTCCACCAACGCATGATGGGTGACCGACGAACGACGGCCGATATTGCACACATCGATCGGGCGGGCAGCAGCGACGCAACGGGGCGCGAACCGGATCACATCGGCAGCCAGGGGCAGGTAGCTGCACGGTCGCCCCACGATGCGCTCGATTTCGGAAGCGCAATTCTGGCTGCCGACGAAAATATGATCGAAGTCGGAAAGGATCTCGAGCAGGTACTCCGGCAACATCTGAGGCCAAGCCTCGACGATGTAGCACGCGGCGATCCTGCACCGTTGACGCCAATTTGGAAGGGCCGCCAAAGCATAGATCTCGTGCGCGTGGCTGAACACCGGAAAAAAAAGATCGCAGTCGGTTCTGAGCTCAGTCGTCGCCGGCGACGGCGCCAGCTTGCGCGCCAGTGATTTGGAAGCGCCTGCCCATCGCATGAGTTTGTAGGCGCGGCGCGAGCGATCAAACCAAGCCCCACCCTGCGCATCGATCAGATCGGCGCCGGTGACTTCGGCAATCGTGTCCTCGAACTCATAGGCGACCGAATAGGCGACCAAATTGTCCAAACGCCGCTGAGAAAGGAGCAACACGGATGGCGCACGCGCCGCAATATCGCGCATAAGATCTTGTTTACCGATTTTCATTCAGTTCATTTGCATTGTGGGCATAACGGGAACAATTTTGCTTTGCCAACATGGATGAGTTTTACGTCGGAGGCAATTGGCAAAACTATACGTTTTGAGATGTAGTTGTGCCGACCGTCCAGAGCCTGTTCGCTTCGCAACCTGCTCATTGTCACCCCGTCCTGTCATCGCGCCGAAAGCGCTTCGCGGTACAGCCCTTCCATGGCCAGCGCCGCGGCGTCCCAGGAATATCGCGCCTCGACCAGCGCACGACCCGACTGCCCCAATCGCTCCGCCGCAGCGGAGTTGTGCAAAAGTGTACCGACGGCGGCCGCGAAAACCTTGGGATCATCTGCGATCTGCAAGTGTTTCCCTGGCTCCGCGGCAATCCCCTCGGCGCCCAACGTTGTCGAAACAATCGGCCTCGCCATCGCCATCGCCTCCAAAACCTTCAAACGTGTGCCACCGCCGATGCGAAGCGGCACAATCGAAAGCGCGGCTGCCGACAAATGCGGCCGAAGGTCTTCAACCATACCCGTCACTTCGACCCGGTCGCTCCGCAACGCGACGATTTCCGGTGGTGGCTTCGGTCCGACTATTTTGAGCCGCACGTTACCATCCGCGCCAGTGATCAACGGCCACACCTCACGCATGAAGTAGTGAAGACCGTCAACGTTGGGGAAGTAGTTCAAGGCGCCAAAAAATATCAATGTGCGACCGTCTGGCGGTGGGTAATCCGGGCGCGGCCGGAAGTAGTCGAGATCAACGGCGTTGGGCACCACCGCCGAGCGCAACGTCGGCGCAATCTGGCTTGCCCGCGCAGCATCTGCGTTCGAGCAGAACGCCGCCGCATCGTACAATTGCCACGCTGCAATTTCTTCACGGCGAACTTTGCGCAAATTCGCCTTGTTGTAGATCGCCCGAGCCATACCCCGCTCGCTTTCGCCCTGCTGCCGCACCACATCAAATTCGATGTTGTGCTCGTCGAGGATATATCGAGGTTGTGGCTGACCCCTGGCCAATCCCCTCAAGTGCGCCACATCAAAGAATGGAAATTCGACATTGACAATATCGAACCGATTCCGCGTCAGCATGTTTTCGACTGCGTTGCGCACCACCGGCAAATCATTGAGCCCGCGGACGAAACTGCGCGGCGAGAAAATCGAGCGGAGCTGCAGCAACCGTTTCATTGAGGCGTCTGGCACCGCAACCGGCACCAGCACGACGTCCTTACAGTATTCAAGCATGACAAGTCGGGCGTGCTCGATCTCGTGCACTTCCGGAACAAGCGAAATGCAGGAAATATCATGCCGCTTCGCTAACGCGGTGAGCAAGCCGTGCACCCGACGCTGCGCGCCATACGTCGGTGGGCTCGGGGGAAACGGCGTGAGAACCAGGATTTTCAAACGTGGACGGTCCATGATGCGCGCGAAACTAACCAAAAAGCGAGCGCCTATCTTGCACCAGATCCGCAGTATTGACAGGAATCCGGCAATCCGCACGACGAGACAGAACCCTCAGTCGCTCGTTGCCATAAAAACGGACCAATCCTCGCGCGGCCATGAGCTACCACCCACAACAGAGCGGCTCAAGGCCGAACCATCAGCCAGGTTAAGACGGGAACGCGCGTGCCTCCCCGCGACGACACCGATGCCGCCAAACAGCGCGGCGCGCGGCCTAGATCGCGTCGCTGCCTATACGCCAAAAGAGGTAGAGATGATAAGCCGAAAACCGCGAAATGCGTAAACCGCCTGTTCGTAAGAACTACATTTTACCAGCGTGTACGTCAGCCTCGTACCTGATTTTCCTTTTTGAGTACGGCCATGACTTTTGATTTCAAAGCGAATTGAGTGAATGAGTTGACGATCAAAAACCGCTCTGGTAGCCGATATTTTGGTTAGATTTGGAAACTTAGAGAATCCGCACGAACCGCTGTCTCGAAGTTTAAGGACGCCGAATATGAAACTTGCATCGCTGAATATCCAATCTCATCTCCGTAACGGTGCCACGTTTCGTGGAGTTGCGGTTCGCACGGCAATCCTCGCGTCAATTTTCGGCGCTAGTTTCGTGGCTGTGCCCGTCGTGAAAGCGGCGCTGCCGGAAGCGCCGAAGGAATACCGGTTGGAGCCGGGTGACCAGATCGATGTGATCGTGGCGGGACAAAAGGAACTCACCGGCGAACTCATGCTTGACGAGTCGGGCAACATCATCATGCCGCTGCTTGGCTCCGTGGGCCTCCGCGGTATGACGGCTGGCGAGATCCAACAGCGCATCACCCAGCTTTTGACCGGCGACTATCTGAAGCAGCCGTCGGTCACTGTGCGGGTGACTAAAAAGCGGCCGTTTTACGTGCTGGGCGATGTTCGCACACCCGGTAGCTATCCCTACCTTGCCAACAGCACCATCAAGTCGGCTGTTGCACTTGCCGGCGGCTACGGACTGAGCAGCCATCTGCAACAGACCAGCGACGTGGATGTGATTTCCGCCGATGAACGCGTCCGGCAGCTGCAACAGATCGAATTGACCATGGCCGTGCGTTTGGCCCGCCTCGATGCACAGCGCCAGTCGCTGTCGGATTTCAATGTTCCAGCCGTGTTACGCTCCAGCTTCGGCACCACGGCCCGTTCTGCCAATGAGCAAGATTTGCTGGAACTCGTTGGCATGGAAAAACAAGCCTTCGACTCACAGTCGACGCTGATCCGTCGTCAGCGTGCCCTGTTTGAAAAACAGCGCGCCTCCGTTGAGGGGCAAGCCAGAGCAATCGATGTTCAGCTCTCCTCTGAAGCCAAACGACTTGGCGTCATTAAGCAACAGATCAGCCGGCACGAAGAGCTGTTGCGGCGCGGACTTGTGCGTCAGGTCGCCGGTTATGACCTGCTGCGCGAGTTGTCGACGAAAGAAGGCGAGATGCTGCGTCTCCAGGCCGAGCGCACCCGCCTCGACATGATGGAAAGCGAAATCAGCATGAAGATTGAAGATGCTGAAGCGACCAACACGCAGAAGGTCATGACAGAGATCCAGGACGTGCGCTCACGTCTTCGCGAGCTGTCGATCACCTTGCCGACAGCACGAGCCGTGCGCGACTATAAATTCCAACTGGTCGGCGGCAGCATCGGCGCCGAACCCAATCGCACCTACACGATCACCAGAACGCGTGACGGCATTTCCTCTGTGTTCAAGGCCGACGAGTTGATGGTTCTGGAACCGGGCGACATCGTCGAAGTCAAGACGATGTTCCCAGACCCCACGTCGCGCGGCAATACCGACAGCGGACGCCAACAGATTTCAAATCCGGTGCGCAAGTCGTCGAACATTATCCAGTAATACCAGCGGTCATTATTCTTGACCGATGGTATGCGCGCGCGGGGTTGGTGGGGCGGCCGCGCGCAAACAAAGAATCTGATACCGACGGTCATTCTTTTTGACCGTCGGTATAAGAGGTCTTTTGATCATCTGAAAACAAGAGGGCCGGTTGCAGTGCATCCGGCCCATTTTTTGGCTGCGCCGCTCAACTTGGCTGTTGGCCACTCGAGAAACCGACATTGAGCACAACGGCCAAGCCGCATTAAGCGGACGCGCCGCGGCTGGAGCCGGAGCTGTCCACGTTGCGAGCAAAAGCAGCCATGCGCTTGTAAACTTCGCGTCTTTCCACGGCGGAGACGGGCAGTGTTGATTGAATAAGTCCTGCCACATGCCCAGGTTTCAATTGCGAGATGAAGTTCGTTTTATCCGCAGCGTCGGCAAAGCCATCTTCCCAACGGGTAAGACAAAGCGAAAACTCCTCCGGAGCATGACCCGCCGCGTCAAAACCCAACACATGTTCCACGAACAGCCCGTAAAGCGTGTACTCGGAGAAATGCAGAGTTCGACCAAGCGCAATGCGCCAGTCGAGCCCCGTTATGCCCTCGATATGCGCGATCATCCGCCGCACAACCGAACGGCGCCAAATGACGAGTTGCCCGACGTAATCGGCATTGTAACGGGTACCCGCGGGCAATCCGAGCAGCGCATTGCCGGCCTCTTGCCAAAGGCGATGAGATAGCTGATCGACAGAAGACGGCGTTCTGAAAAAGCGGACGCGGCCACGACCGTCCAGAAAGTTCGCCGTTGTCGTGGGTCGCACAAAAAATACGTCGCTGTCGACGTGCATGACAATTTCTGTTTCAGATCGTGCGGTCGCTTCGATCTTCATGATTTGCTGGGCAATCCAGCCACGCACTGGCAAACTGTAAGGGGTCAGATAGACGTTCCGGCTGGGCAGCCGCAACCAGCGGCGCCATGGATTAGGTGGCATGGGCAGTTTGCGAAACCAAACCGGCAAAAGGTCATTGTCTTGAGATCTAAGAATCCGCTTGGGACTGCCGAGTTCCGCGAAAAGCGGCAGGTCCGCAGTCGGAACGTACATGTATTGCTGGACGTCACCCACGAAGCAATCGAGGCTCTCACAAAGCGTGCGTGTACATTCGAAATCACCACGAAACGAGCAGGTCAAAATCGAGGCCTTGTGTGTGCCGGCAATTGCCCCCGCCTCGATCAATGATTGTTCGGTCACACGCTGCTCCTGGTATTGCATTTCAGCGCTGCCCCCCCCACGATGCGCTTCAGGCAGATCGCCGAGAAGCACGCTACGCCGAATACGACGATGCGCCGAAGAACGGGCGTACAAGGTTCTCCGCCCAAAACCAGCAATTGTCATGCCAGCGACGCTGCACCGACTACCTAGCTACACGCCCAGCCGAAGTCGCGGCCTCGGACGCCCGTAGGGCCAGTGTATTGGCCAGCAACGCCATGTAAATGCAGAGCTGACACAACGTCGTGCTGCGGATGAACAGGGTGGCCTCGGTAAAATTATGGGGAAAATTCAGAAACAAGCAGAGGACCAATGCGGCATAGAATGGTCCGTCTGCACTTACTGGCGACGACCGCATCGCCAACCTTGCCGCGTTTACCATGGCGCCCGCGACGACCAGCACCGCCATAATCGTCGCGGGCACGCCGATGTGCAAGGGCAGCTCCAAATAACCATTGTGCGCCTGGTTGATCACGCCCTTCTCAACATTGCCAAGCCAGGTTCCCTGATCGAGCCTGTTAAGGGGATCATTTGCCTCGCCGACGTCCCAAAAAGCGCCATATCCATAACCCAACCACGGCCGCTTCGATATCGCATCGCGTGCGAACGCCCAAAGCTCATCCCGACCGGAGAATGATGCGTCACCGAAGACGGCCTGAATGATCGCCATGTAATCGAAATCCATCCACAACAGGACCCCGACCGCAACCGAAGCTGTCGTCGAGCAAAGCGTCAAAATCACTACCGCAACCCACGCGCCTTGCCGTTTGACGCAGTAGAACACCGCACCAACAAGTAACGCGACGATCGCCAACACGATCGATGTCTTGCTGAGCGTGAGGGCCAGGAAGATCGTACTCAGTACGATGGCCGCGATTCCCCACACCACGGCACGACGGTTCTGCGCACCGAATACCCAGGTAACACCCACGACGATCGCAATCATGCCGATTTCACCGGCCATATTCTTGGACGAATGAATGCCTTTGAGCCCGATATCAGAGAACGCCGACGCCGGCACAACCAACGCAATGAGTAGATTTACGGCAGAAACAGCGGTCAGAAAATGAAATAACGTCCCATGCAAGTCCCGGATATTTCTTGTGCCGGCGACGATGGCAATTGAGGTGAAGGTAAATACAAGAAGCTGAAACGAACGACGCAACGTAAGATCAGGAAAATTCGACCAAAGTACACTCAAGGCGCAAAAGCCGACTACACCCAAAAGGACTTTGTTCGCGCGCACACACTCCAATGTGGCCTGACGAAAATGCCAAACAACAGGAACGGACATCCCGAACAATGCCAGAACGAATATGCGATTGAGTGGGTCTCCCTCCAACCGCTCCGCCAGCGCCGCCGTACCCGAAAACTCTGCACTGCCGAAATTGGCCGCAAATTGGGTGCCTACAAACACATAAAACAGGAACGATAACAGCACGACGCGATGCAACCGCTCAATGCGATCCACACCGAGGCGCCCCGACTGATACGCAGCACTCCCACCGAAGTCTACACTTGTCACGTAGTTACCCGTCTCTCGTAAATACCCGTCCAGCGAAGGTTGTGTCGACGACACCGGTCCCAACGAGCGTGTGTTGACGCACATCAGGATATATTATCGTTTTCAAGCGGCCGTCGATATTAACCGATCCGAATATAAACCGCGTCCGCAAAGCGCATAATCTATGTTTCAAAAAATCGTGCCTTGCAAGCGATCAAAGCTACATATTAGACATCCATAAAACGGATTGTAGCGAAAAGCTGCGTCACGCGGCTGGAGCATTAAGCAAATGAACCTGCTTTCCAACACGACTACACTCATCGGGGAAACCGCCACGGAAATTATCTCCGTCGTCATTCCCACGCTCAGTCGGCAGGCTTCGCTGAAACGCGCCATCAACAGCGTGCTTTCACAACGCCTGCCGGCTGATGTCAGACTTGAAATCATCGTGATCGATAATTCGGATGATGCCAATTCACGGACGCTGGTAGAAAGTCTTGCGCACCCGTCAAGCCCAATCAAATGGCTGCATGAAACTGCCAGGGGAGTGGCAAATGCGCGCAATACGGGCGTCAACGCAGCCAACGGCAAATGGATCGCATTTCTTGACGATGACGAAGCGGCGTCCGATGTGTGGCTTGGCTCTTTACTTGCCGTCGCACGATCAGTTGGGGCCGATGCCGTATTCGGCCCGATCTCCGCTGAAGCGGACGGTGGCACTATCGGTCCGTTTGCACCATA
This sequence comes from Hyphomicrobiaceae bacterium, assembly GCA_025351355.1. Taxonomy (GTDB): domain Bacteria; phylum Pseudomonadota; class Alphaproteobacteria; order Rhizobiales; family Hyphomicrobiaceae; genus JABFRJ01. The sequence goes on along the minus strand of JANXWC010000001.1, from coordinate 8,173 downwards.
TTTTTGCCGTGAAATCGACCGCGTAGATGCGCAAGACATCACCGATCTTGCCGCCTACCTGGGAACCAACAATTCCATGTTTCTCAGACGACGCTGCTTTACGGATGGACTCCCGTTCGATCTCAGCCTGAACGCCATCGGTGGCGAGGACAGCCTGTTCTTGAAGCAGTTGGTAAAAGGCGGTCGAAAATTCGCCTGGGCCTCTGACGCCCGCGTCATCGAGTGGGTATCGCCAAAGCGACTGAATTGGGCATACGTGCGCCAGCGCAAGTTTCTCAGCGGACAAATTCGCGTCTTTGTCTATCACATGATGAAGCCTGTGAAGTGGCCGAGGGTCGTTTGGTGGATGGGCGTGGGGTTGGCACAATGCACTATCGCCGGAGCCGGTGCTTTGGTCATGAGACTGGTCAACCCTATAGCCGCTGAGCGCGCACGCGTCGTCTTCTCGTCAGGACTTGGCAAGGTGCTTTGGATGCCGCGATTCAGGCCTCGTTTGTATGGTAGTGGCCACGTAACCTGAGCATATCGCGCGCTGGTATCGCAGGCGCATTATATCTTATTTCTCGATCTTGGATTTCAAGCGATGACGGCTCGACAAACACGGCGCTCGTTCATTGGTGGAGTGGCAGCAGCTGGAAGCGTACTTCCGATAGCTCACGCTGCCGACAACAAACGAGCAAGCCTCAAGGTCGACGATGCGTCGGAAGGAAAGCCAATCAGTCCATTTATCTATGGCTCCAACGAACTTGGCACCATGGATGGCGGGGTCCTTTCCGCCACGCTCGACAAAGCTGCTGGAGTAACCGCACGCCGTCTCGGTGGAAATCTGATGACGAGTTACAATTGGACCAATAACAACGATAACTCCGGCAAGGATTGGGAACACACCAGCGGCGACAACTTGTTTCGTTTCCTCCAGATTCCCAAAAACAGGCAGCTGGAACCGGCAGCTGTCATTTCCACAATGCACCAAGCGTCCCTGGATCAGGGCGCAGTCAGCCTCGTGCAAGTGCCGCTCGCCGGCTACTTGGCCGCGGACCACAACGGACCCGTGACTGAAGCGCAGGCCGCACCTTCCAGCCGATATCAACCCATAAGCTGGAAGCGCGTTTCGCCCGATGCCGCATCCCAGGCAGGTTCCGCCGTCGTGCCCATGCCCAAGCTCATCGAGTTGATGAAAGCGAAATTCGGCACTGCTGACTCAAAGCGCGGCATCTTCGGGTATGCACTCGATAACGAAGCGGGACTTTGGCCGGAGACACATCCGCGAATCGTACGCAAACCCGTCACCATCAAAGATCTCATCGAACGCTCGATTGAAGCTGCAACAGCGATCAAGGAGATCGACCCGTCTGCACTGGTCTTCGGCCCATGCTCGTGGGGAATTCCCGAAATGGTCAACTTCCAGAACGCCCCGGATTGGCCCAACTACACCCAACATGGCAGCTTCCTCGGCGCGTACCTCGCTGCCTTCCGCAAGGCCTCCGATGAGCGCGGCGTCCGCCTGCTCGATGTCCTCGATATCCACTGGTACGCATTTAGCAAAAAGGGCGATCTATTCCGTACGGAAAAGCCGGAGTTGGCCTCAGCGCTTCTGGATGCTCCGCGCAGTCTGAGTGAAGTGGGCTTTCGAGAAGACAGCTGGATTAGCGAGGCACTTTCGGGGGCCAAGCCAGATGGCATAACGATGCCATTTTTTCCGAGCCTGCAGCGCATCATCGAGAAATGGTACCCGGGAACGCGACTGTCGGTCTCGGAATTCAATTTCGGCGGAGCCGGACAAGTTGCCTCAGGCCTCGCAATCGCCGACGCACTCGGCCGTTTTGGCCAATCCGGCGTCTACTTTGCAACTCACTGGGGATTGTTGAATGACATGATCGGCCAAGCCTACAGGTTATTCAGGATGCCCGACGTCGCGCAGGAGAGTTTTGGCGACTACGCCCTCCCAACAACAGGCTTGCCCGAGCCGTCAATGACCGCATACGCCGCCAGAACAGGCCGTGAAGGCCGCATCCAAGTGATCGTCATAAACAAGGCTACGACCGAACAAGCACTCAATTTGGAGCTACTTTCCGGACGCCCTCACCGACTAATTGATACCATTGGCTTCGACGAAACTCATCGGACTGCTGGTCATGTTAACGGGATTGGCAACCATCATGACGGCCAGTGGGATCTCGCACTCCCCGCTCGCTCCGCGCGCCGTTATGTATTCGAAAGGGCGGTGTAACCGATTGCCGAGGCGCATAGGAATTAATCGTATACGCTCGTCTGTTGCTTGAAAGCCTTTGAAACATTGAATGGCGCGCTGCACTGTGCTATCTGGCTTTAGTCACAGAAAGTACATCATTATTTACCAATCTCCCAAGACATACTTACAAGATATTTTCCACCAGCGTCCTTGTCGTTACCATTATTAAGTAATACGGCGGAACTATAGTACTTAAGAGAAACGTGCAGTCGCGGTCATGACAATTCACAATCGGATCTCAGACGGCCTTCCCGCAACGGCATCCAATCAGGCGCCCTGGTCGGACGCGGCACACGCGATAATCGCTAAAGTTCGCACCCGAATTCCGCTGCTGATCACGGCCGCACTGCTCGGCGCGCTGACCATGGGTACGTTGCGGTTGATTTTCCCGCCAAGCTACTTCGCGATCGCACAAGTCTTGATTGATCCACGCGGTATTCGCATTTCCTCAAGCGACCTCTCAGGCGGCAACTTCGACGCCAATGCGGCGATCAATTTCGTCGAAAGCCAAATGGTCGTGGTGATGTCCAACAGCGTCCTTTTACGGGTGGTCCGCGATGAAAAACTGGGGCTGCTGAAGTCCCGACAAAAACGCGCCGCACTGCCGGAACCGGGCTCGCCCGACCGCGCGGAAGCGGAAACGATGGCCCTTAACCTGCTGCAACGACTCGTAGCGGTTTATCGTGGTGACCGAAGCTTCATCGTCAACATTAAGGTCACACACGATACGCCCCAATCGGCGGCAGATATCGCCAACAGTATCGTCCAGTCGTTCATCATCGAGGATGCGGAAAATCGCACCGATCGGACCACTCAATTGCGTTCTGACTTCAACAGTCGGCTAGGCGACTTACGGCACGGACTTCAAGAAGCGGAAATGGCCGTAGAAACATTCCGCGTCAAAAGCGGGCTTGTCGGCGCACACGATAAAACGGTCATTGAGCAGCAATTGAAAGAAGGCATCGTTGCCTTGAGCGCCGCGCAAGTCAGCGAAACGCGTGCGCGGATGCGGTTGGCACAGCTCGAGACGGACCCGGAAAAACTGGCTTCAGCCGGAAAATTGGATGTCGACGGAGCGACGCGCAACATCGTCCAGATGCTCGAACGCATGACGAAGGCACGTTCCGAACTCGTAGAGCTGTCCGGCGCGCTCGGCGAAAAGCATCCGTCACTCGCAGCCGCGCGCACGAAGGTTGAAGAATATCAACGGGACCTCGTCAGCGCACTCACTGAATTGCGCGGCTCTGCACGCTCCGACATCGAGCGCGCCAAGAACGAGACCGCCGCCCTGATGCAAAATGTCGAGCAACTTTCGCAGAATATGACAACTACGCGAGTGGCGGAGGTGGAACTGCGCGCTCTCGAGCGCGAGGCCGAAGGGCGCCGCAAGATCTTCGAGGCCTTCCAGACACGCTCGCGCGAAGCCAGTGAATTCGGGTCGATCGACGCATCGAACCTGCGCATTGTATCGCCTGCCCGCCCACCAGCGAATAAAAGCACACTCCCTGGTTTTATTATCTGGTCTGGCTTCGGTTCTGTGCTCGGCCTGCTGCTTACTGTGTCCGGCCTTGCTTTCACAACGGTGCGGGATTTCCTGCCCCTTCCCTTCCGCGCCACCAATGTGATTGGTTCATGAACGGCAAACTGCTGCTGTGGCTTGGTTGGGCGGGATTTGACGCCGTGGGGCGTCTGTTTCTTCTGACCGTCAGCACGACTGTGTTTTCCCGCCTTTTGCTGCCGATTGATTTTGGCCTCTCGGCACTCGTTTTCACGACAGTCACGATCGCCTCAGTTCTCGTGGGCGCCCCGTTTGAGGAGTCACTCGCCCAACGTCGGCATATCATGCGTGCGCACGCGGAAACCGCCACGGCGACAGCGCTATTCGTAGGGATCGCGCTTTTTCTGCTGTCATTTCCCTTGGCAGCGGTTCTCGCACGTTTCTATCAGGAGCCGTTGGTCCTGCAGCTATTGCCAGCAGCGATGGCATCGATTTTCTTCACCGGATACATCGACATATCTACCGGTCTCCTGCGCCGTCAACGCAAGTTTAACGATCTGGCGATTGCGTCACTCACGGGAAATTTGCTTGGCATCGGCATCTCTGTGGCGATGGCAGTTATCGGATTCGGGATCTGGTCGTTGATTGCTCAACGCCTGATGGTCAGCGGAATTACCGCTCTCGTGCTCGCACAGCGCATCGGCTTGATTGTGCCGCCCAAGTTCTCATTCGCGCATTTCAAGGATTTGCGTGGCTATGCCGGCGTTTCTTTGGCCGATAGATTGGCCGACAATCTGAATTATTTCGCTTTCAATAATCTGGTTGGTGCAATCTATGGTTTGCAAGCGTTGGGCTATGTCAATATGGCGATGCGTCTAATCGAACCTATCCGAGGCGCATTCACATCGACGGGACACAATCTCGCTTTTTTCTATTTCGCAGCGGTCAAGACCGATAAGATAAAACTTCGCGAACGCGCGGACGAGGTCCTGACCCGCGCCGCGCTCGTAGTTGCCCCAGTATTTGTCGGCCTGGCGGCGGTGATGCCCGTACTGCTGCCACTGATTGCAGGGCCGGGATGGGAACCGGCCGTCAACATCGCCATCTGTCTTGGCCTCGGCGCAGCAATTCTTTTGCCGGCACGTCTGATCTACACGGCATTGTCTGCATCTGCACGGCCTGAATTCAGCTTGGGTTCGAACCTCGCAAATGTAGCCGTAACGAACACAGTTCTGCTACTCGCATCGGGTCTGGGTCCAATCAACGTTGGGTTAGCGCGTATTGCCGGTGATAGCATTCAATCGTCCATTGCCGTCGGCCTCTCACCGCATCACCTCGATTGGTCCCGCTGGGATCGACTTCAGATTCTGCTCACGGCATGGTTGCTTTCGGGTTTTATGGGGATGGCCGTGATCGGGTTCCAGCATGCACTCCCTCAACTCCCGCCCTTGGTATCGTTACTCGGCTCCGTGGGCACCGGCGTGGTCGTCTACGCGGGGTTATGCAATGTTTTTGCCCGCACTCATTTTCGCTCACTTGTCGGCCTCACCGGTCACAACCGCAAAGATGCCGCGCCTAAAATCGCTTCCACGCTCAATCCATGATATTCGACAATATATAAACCGTAACAACTAAACGGATTTACTCAAAATATTTACGGATGAAATCTTGTAACTGGCGAAACGATAGATCGTGTTGAGAGCATCCTTGACCCCAATACCGCGCCAACAGATATCCAAGAGAGCCGTAAAATTGGAACTGTCACTGCTCGGCATCTGCGTGACCTGCATCACGACGGGCGTGCACTGTGTTTGGTGGCCATCGTCTGCAAACTCAAATGGCGCCTCGCCTCAGTTTTCCGGTTCGCAAATCAGCGCTACGCTCAAAGCGGTATAGCTCAATGCTCCATCCGTTTGTCTGGTTTGGTTGGCTTTCGCGCGGTATCCCGAAACCTGCGGGGCAGGCGCCGATTGCAATCGCCGATATCCAGGTCCCGATTGCGCCGCCATTTGGTAATGGCGCCAGGCAACCGGTTGCGGCGCAGATCTGGTATCCGTTGGTCAATGGCCCACCGAAACCATTGATCATCTATGTCCCCGTATGGGCCAGCGTGCGATCCGACAATTCAGTCATTTGCGCGAACCTGGCAAGCCATGGCTTCATCGTCGTCGGCATCGATGATATCATTCACGACCCAGTGCTACCAAACAGCCCCGCGAGCTACGTCGAACTGCAGCAAATACTCTACGAAATCGAGACCGACGCGCAGCGCGATCGAATCTTATCGGTGGTGGGATCCCGTGTCGATTTACAAGTCGCCAAGCTTCAATCGTTCTTGGACGCACTAGATCCATTGCCGGCCGCGTGGCCAGCCGAAGCGGTCTTCGACGCTGACCGGATAGGCATTTTCGGCGCTTCATTCGGAGGGGCCGCGGCCGTCGAGTTCGCACAATCAACGTCACGCAGGATTGCTGCGATCGCCAATCTGGATGGCTGGTTGCAAGGGACAGCTGCCGTCCGGCCAATTGAGGCGCCGTTCGCCGAATTCAACAGCACCCGTGGAATGCCTCCCCCCGAAGCAATCCATTGGACAAATCCAATGAAACGGTTCTTTGCGACGATCCAAGCAAAATCGACAATAATTTTGCAGCGTCAGCTAGCCATGCGGGACGATTGCATCCGCGTATCCATCGAAGGCGCCGATCACGCCGACTTCTACGATAAGCTGTATTCGCCGGAACGCTGGAAACAGTGGCGTCCGTGGCGACCTAGAATTATCCGACCGGAACGGCTTCGCACAGTTCTCGACGCCTATCTCGTCGCCTTTTTTGAAACCTATCTTTTAGGCAAGGCCTCCCCATTGCTGAAAGCGGGAGCCTCGCCCTATCCGGAGGTGACATGTGACGTCGGGCGTGCCCCAACCCCATCAACTCCAGCCGTTACGCCACTGTCGCGCTCCGATCTCAGTGCCACTGCCTGACTGAAGGTGGCCGCTCGCTCTTACCCTTGTTACCGACAAGCCTGCGCATGGTGGGCTTCACGACTGCGATGTCCGCGAGAACGCCTGCGCACGCGACGTAGCGCATTAGCAGCCGCCGCGGATCGTTTGCCAACCGCCATACCCATTCCAGTCCGCTCGATTGCAACAGGTGCGGCGCCCGCACCTGAGCGTTGGCGATAAAGTCGAGGCCGGCGCCTACGCACACGAAAGTCAAAGGCAACCGACGCTCCACAGCACGCGCAGCAAACAGCTCCTGCTTGGGAGCGCCGAGTGCGACAAAAACGATGCGAGAGCCGGAGGCCACAATATCGTTCAACAACGCATCCGCATCGGCGCCTTGTGGATCAAAGCCCATGATCGGACTATCCGCATAAGCAATTCGTAGCGAAGCGCAGCCCAACTCCGCCAGCTTTGCGGTCACAGCATCAATGATCGGCCTGGAAGTGCCAAACAATGCGATTGGAAGATCTTTGGCGGCAGCAGCCTTGACGAGCGGCAAAACGAGATCAGCGCCTGTTGTGCGCCTTAAAGATGACGCCTGCGACCGTCCAAGCCAGACAACCGGTGCACCGTCAGCAGTGACGATCGACGCCGACTGATAAGCCCGTCGGAAGTTAGAGTTCTGGCGGAGCTTGACAACGTGATCAAGGTTGAGCGTAAAAACTGCAGTTGGCGTTCGTAACTCTGTTGCCTCGATTGCCGCCGATACGGCGTCTTCGAGATTGGCAACATTAACTGGCCAACCGTCAACCCATGCAACCGGCTTGGCGAGCCGATCGCTGACCATTTCTTCCTCGACCGTCCGCAAGGACTTGGCGGCGGATGGAGCCAATTGCTGCATGAACTCAAACGCCTTTTACAACAAACAAGCCTGATGCACTTAAGTCTGCACCTGTGCGTAATTTATGCCGAATAGATATAACTGTCGCATCGGTCAATATCGATGTCAGATTTCCGATGGCTTGGTTTTAAAACGCGGCAATTGCGCCAAATAGTTTATGTCGCCATCCGATTACAAATAAGCCGGGAGCAGCAAGTTATTTGAGCACTATCACCGCTCACGATATGTAAAATGATACGGCGGGAATGAATACGCCCACTTAATTACTCCCTTCGGTTGGCACGGCCACCTTTGCGCGGCCCTACCTATCCAAAAGGAGTATGCGGTCATCAATGCGCTCAGCCGCACATGCTCTGTAGGATTGCTTGACTCCCTCAGCCCCTCACGTATGGAGCACCCTCTAGTTTCGGAAATTTGCTGTATTCTTCAGCGTCTTGGAGGGTTGGCAAATTTCGGTTTGTAATGGTGCTCGTCGGATGAAACATGTTTCGCAAGACTCGCTGACCCACAGAGCAACAGTGAGCTCTGGCAACGGTTTGAGCTACTCGTCGGTCCTATCAATGGAATTGGTCGCGCTTTCGG
>JANXWC010000262.1 GCA_025351355.1 Hyphomicrobiaceae bacterium | reverse complement strand
CGTCGAGCGCTTCTTCAACAAAATCAAGCATTATCGTGCCATTGCCACACGCTATGACAAACACGACGCCAACTTCCTGGCGTCGGTGAAACTTGCTGCAGTTCGCATCTGGATGCGATTTAATGAGTCGGTGACCTAGCGTGAAGACAAGCATTCGGGAGAGCAGTTCCAGTGAGCGTATGGCGGATCTCAGCCGCAATCGGTGTGCTGGGAGCAGCGTTTGGTCCGCGATAAAAAAAGTCCATCGCGCTTATTTTAGTGACCAAGCCCGCGAGAGGGCGGCGGGACTTTGATTCCAGGAGACAGAGATTTCGAGACATCAAGGGCGGCTACCTGCGGATCAAGCTTGAGCTTCTTGAACAGTTCATCGCGGGTATGGATGCCAAACTGATCGGTATCCTTGACCGCGTCCAAAATGCCGATGCCGGCAGCAATTTGCGCGCTGGTTTTTGTCTCGCCCTGCCGGTTGAACATCGAGAAGTCCTGGTTGGTGCTCTCGAGGCGTTGCATCAAAAATCCCGCCCAGAGTGATCGCTCTGATCGAGCAGCAAGAAATGATTCATACGCGGCCCATGTTTTCATCTCCATCGACCTTGCCCCGAAGTTGGGATCGCCTTTGGCACGCGCAACGTCCGCAGCCATGGCGAGCCGCTGATCGTCGACCAGTGCTCTCCGTTCTATAGTTGACATCCCCGGCATGGCTTTTAGATCAATGCCCGTCACGCTTTGGTAGGCGTCAACGCCGGCCAATGTTCGCAACCGTTGCAAACGGGCGGTGTCTTGAACCGGAATGGTCTCGCCCAATCGGCTGAGGCTCTGGTACGCATCGTATGCACCGGTTACGTTGTTTTCCACGAAGCGGGCCAGCGCATCGTCCACGTTCTGATCGTTCTTATTGCGCTGCAGACGCTGGGAGATGCTGTTGGTTTTCTCCAGCAAAGTCCCAGGTCCAGGCTCGAGTGCTGCTGCTGCCCAAGGCGACGTGCCAAGAGCTTTTTCCAGCCCCGCATCAGAGCCAGGAAGCGAAAGTGCTGATCGATCTTTCGAAAGCGTGTTGAATGACCCAAGATGATGCGCCGTCGGCCGCTGCGCAAAGGCGGTGCGAAGTTCGGACACAAACTCAGGTGGTAACGTGCCCGTTTTTTCAAGTGCAGCTTTGAGATCAGGAAACTGCCCCGCCGCCTTCTCGACAACCGTGCGATAGTGTTCAGAAGTATGTGATGTCGTCATGTGCGGCCAGTAACCAGGAACTCCCTTGAGATGCATCGCATAGGCGGCTGCAAACTCAAATGCATAGGAATTGGCTTCATCAGAAATCGCGCCAGCAAGTGTCGGGCGCCGGTCACTGTTGCGGTATTGTATCGCCTGATGCGCCAATTCATGAACCAGATGTAGTGCACTCCGAGACACGGAATCGATGGGACCAAGAGACACGAAATTCAAACCAGCTACATATGATGCACTTGCTCCGGAAGTCTGCGGTCCTACACTGATGACTGCAGCCATCGACCCATGCCCACGCTGCTGCATCTGGCTCGAGAGCTCGACATCGAGCCCACTAAGTCGCATTAGTTCCCGCGCCCGATCGACAACTTCCTGAACCTGCGTCACATCCACTGCTCGGCTGAGCGTGTCTGCTGCGTTCCCAACATCACGCTTAGTTATGGGCGAAACGCGCATGCTGCGACCGTCCTGTCCGACAGGAGTAAGTATGTAAAGCTGATGCTGATCGCCAACATGTTTCTGTACTAACGTCAGAGCGTTTTGCAAGGCCGCCGTGTCCCATGAAGACTGCACGAGGCTTTGTGACTTGACCGCCGCGAGGGCGGCATCTGCCATCGACCTCCGTTTGAACGCTTGTGCTTGCAGGATAGCCAACTCATACCGTCTCGAGACGCGCATGCGGCCAGATGGTCCTTGGACTGAAGGGGGAGGAGTTTCAACCATAGTTATTTCTGCTCGTGGATCGTGTCGATGCGACGGCAAACCGCTCTGACACTCCAATCAGAATAATTAGTTTTTCCGAACGCACATGAAAGTTGAAATTTCATATTGCGATCACCCGGGCGCCGCTGATCCTGCGCGCATTGGCATCCGCATCGAGGTAGCAGTTCTGTCAGCTTGGACGGACGGCGTATTGACCGGCTCACGCACACTAATTTTCGTTTCCGAGTAAGTGTTCGGCTCGTGCTTGGGAGCATCCGAACCGGAGGAATAAGATTTATAAGCCGTCTGAGTCTCACCGCTCGTTGACAGCGATGGTGCCACTTCCTGGGCTGACGACGACGGTTCGGGTGAGCGAGCTCGCTTGATCTCAGTAATCAAGGCCGGAATCCCAAGAGGATTGAAATGTGGTTTCTCGAGGTTTTTGTTGAGCAGTCCCGACACGAACGGGCCAACTATCGGATCCTGAATGGCATCGAGCGTGGCTTTCAAACCTGATTTCAGGGTCCCGCCACCGGCAAGTGTGCCAACCAGTGCTGCCCCGGCCGTACCGACGATATAGGTGCCTGCAATTATAGCCAACGCAGGTGCCCCGATCGTCGCCAATACCGCGCCAGTGATGATCGTCGCTGCAATACCACCAAGAATAGCACCGCCAACACCCATCATCGCTCGTTTGCTTTCAGCATCTGCTCGTGCTGTATCGCCGGATTGTGCGAGCGCTTTGGCATGGGAAAGTGGATCGATTGCCTGGTTATCCAGCACGCTTCCGCCGAGAGAATTGCCTGCGGTCACTCCGACGGATGTTGCCCCGCCTTTGGCGATGGTCCGCCAGTTAGCGGCGATAGTGCCGGCAATTTTGATCGTAGCTGCAAGCATGTTGGCGTTGTCCTAACCCATAACTTATTTCATGGAAGGTCCGGCTGAAAAATATTTGTATCCAGCTGCAACCGCCGCTCCTGCGAGCCCCAGCACGCCCATGGCGCGTACTGCTTTAGTGCCAACGGAATTAGCTTTGGGTGCAGCATGTGCTTCTGGCTCCGTTGTGGGTGGCGCGTAAGCACTGTAAGGTTTTTTAGCATTGTCGGACCGTGCTGTCTGGACCTCTTCGGCTATGTGAAAATAAGGTTTGTCCACCTTGTACGCCTGAGCCCGCGTTCCATCGCCAGTCACCAGAATTCCGGCCACACCTTTTTCTCGGAGTTGCATAAGGTGCTCAGACGTTAGAGGATTTTTGGGATCAGCTTTTATCGCGGCCAAATGCTGCGTCTGACCATTTACAATACCGGATTCAAATTTCAGTGGTGGTAACCCCGACCGCTGACCCTGTGGTGTAGTCATTCGCCCATCACTAATGATTTTCTGTGCCTTGGCGACATCCTCCCTGTCAACAACGATGTATTGTTGGCCGTGACCAAAGTTACTTATTAATTTGGTACCGTCTGCGGTTTTCGGACCATCGCCGGAAAGTTTAGGACTGTCAGTCATGAAGTCTCCTTGCAAAAAATGCACTGTTTAGTCAGATCGAAAAAACTAATATTTGAGTGTTTATAGTAGCAAAAAATCATTGAGCCGTTATTAATTATTGATTAAAAAACTTTAACTATATTAAAGCAGATTTCCTATATTGGTGGCAAAAGGGCTTAAATATAGCTCGGAGTTATCGACGAAATGCCCTTGGCACGAGACAGCAAATGGGCGCACATTAAGCCATCTCCCGCGCTCAGCACCGTCCATTATTGTCAATCACAATGGGGAAACCGCCCAGTCCATGTAAGGGTGCTCTTGCACGAGCCCGAGCTTCGGGCTGAAATTTTCACAGTCAACATCTGTGCCAGTTCCACAGACAGACCTTGCGTCGCGCTGAACGGATGCTGAGTGTCGACGTTTCACAGGCTTACTTTGTTCGAATTAGCCTGTTGGATCGCGTGGGACGCTTGCGTGCTTATCAGCATGCGTCGCTGGCCGCGACGGCGCTGAAACTAACCGTCGCTCTTCGACCGTGCCAGCTGCCGACGCAATAACAAGACGATCGCCCTCCAACCAACGCAGCAGATCATTCAAGAATACTTTTACTCGCGCTCGATCTGATGTCCCAGGCAGAACCTGTAGATAGGCGTCGACTTGTTCTTTGGTGATCTTTTCAACAGATTCAATTTTTCGCTCGGTGATGAACCGCGCAATTTTACTAAAGTTTTTTCGCACAGTTGGATTGCTCTGCGCACTGAGATAACGCCTAAGCTCCATTTGCAGCGGTTCGGGAAGCGACGCAAGACGTTCCTCAGCGCTGAGTTTGCGCGGTAACGGCACAGGATTATTGGCAATCGTCCCCTTGGCCACCTCGGCCGCAAAAAACTTTCTCAGTATTGTGGTCGTATTGCGACTTTTGCCCTCCGAGCGGATAAAGCTGCGCACCAATGCCGGGGTTACCGCGTTGATCGGCGTGTGGTCGAGACTGGCGAAAAATCTCGTCATTGTTGAACGATAACCTTTCGCGGTTTCTGCGCTGATGGTGAGGCTCGACAGAAATTGATTGATCTTGGCAATGTCGTCGGGGCGCAACGATGCGCTCTGATCAGGAGTGTTCAGCTTTTTTGCACACTCCCCAATGGCCGCACAGAGTTTCTGGCGCGCACGGTTATAACTACTCTTGATAGTGCCGCCGGGGATACCGAGTTTCTGGGATGCCTCGTCGATCGTATCGCCATAGATCGCGACGCGCTCGACGATGGCGCGTTGTTGTCTCGGCAGTTCATTCATGGCCGCCTCGACAATTTTCGCTTCCATATAACTTTCCTGATCGGTGAGCTTGACCGCCAAGTGTGGTTCCGCGATCTCTTCTTGGAGAAAATCAAACCCCGTACGAATGCGGCTGCCTCGGAACTGCAAATTTAACAACTCATTCTGCAAGATGCGGCTTAGCCAGCTGTCAAGATTGCCACCCGTAAACTGGTGCGACGCCGCCAGCGCCTTCATACATGTTTGCTGCACCAGGTCGTCGGCTAAATCCGAATTTTTACTTCTAGCCAGAGCGAACCGCCTCAGTTTCGGGATGCCTGCGACAAGAAGGTTTTCAAAGTCTTGTTTGTTTTCAATCGATTGTGTCATGCGAAAATATACGTATTTCAAATAAAGGTTAGCCGGCGGTTGCCCGTTTCAATCCAACCTTTCTACATATCTAGCAAGTTCGGGAAGTATATACTTGACAAAGCCAGTATGCTGCTCTAACTAAGAGCTATACACTGGTTCAATCGAGTAGGTTCCCATGACGGGCAAGTTAGAAGTCAAACGCATTCGCGTCACAGACGCAGGCGACAAACTCATCGTTCGCATTGGGTTTCAGACAAACGACACGCTTGTTCAATCGCATGGATGGTTGGAAGCCAAGATTGAACTTGGCTTGGAGTGGCGGCACAAGACAGTCGCAGACATTCGGCAAGAAGCCCTTCTGCTGCTGCGAAACGCAATTTCTCAAGAAATGAAGTAGCGGCAAGGCTCTCTATCGCCCGCCGGCGCTCCCCAACAGAGACGGCTTCGCGTTCAAGCGACTCTTCTTGCGATTTAAGTTCACCGATGAGGGCTTCCATGGCTTTCGACATTACCAATCCGATCTATAACGACGCCGACAAAGCGCGCATCCATTTGGAACAGCAGCTTTGGCCGGAAGGTCCGGTTTGTCCGCATTGCGCCTCGCAACACGCGACGGCACTTGAAGGCAAGGCACACCGCAAGGGCTTGTATCAATGCAATTCGTGCCGCGAGCAGTTCTCGGTAATGGTTGGAACCGTGTTTGAGCGCTCCAAGATCGGCTTGCATAAATGGGTGCTAGCAACGCATCTTATGGCAGCCAGCAAGAAGGGCATGTCGGCCAAGCAGATCGAACGCATGCTCGGGGTCACGTACAAGACAGCATGGTTCATGATGCACCGCATCCGCGAAGCAATGTCTCCCAGCGACAACAACGAAGGCACCGACCCGATTGGCGGCGCTGGCAAGGTTGTCGAGGCTGATGAAACATTCGTCGGCGGCAAGGCCAAGAACGCCCACAAGTCCAAGCCGATCCCCACGAAGCAGCCCGTCGTCGCACTGGTGGAACGTGGCGGCAAAGCACGCGCCAAGCACGTTGCCGACGTGACCGCCAAAACCGTTCGCGAAGTCCTAGTTACGCACGCCAGCCGCAAGAGCGAATTGAATACCGACGACGCACTGATCTACTACTGGCTGGGCAAGGAGTTCGCCAAGCATCAGTCTGTCAACCATTCGGCTGGCGAGTACGTTGGCAAGGATGGCGCGGCAACCACGAACACCGCCGAGAGCTTCTTTGCTCTGATTAAGCGCGGTATGATGGGCACATTCCATTCCGTATCCGAGGCTCACCTACAGCGTTATGTCGATGAGTTCGTGTTTCGTTGGAACCATCGCATTGCACTTGGCTGCGATGACCATACTCGCGCAAATGCCATTGTGAAGGGTGCTGCTGGCAAACGTCTCACCTATCGGCGGACTAACGAAGCCGCGAACGCTTAAACAGAAAGCGAAACGGTTTCTAAGCTGGCGGAAATCTAAGTTGCTCTAGCAATACAGTGGATTCGACTCTTTTTGCGAACACCCATAGAAATGAAGGACGGAAGCGTTACAGCGCTATCCGTCCCTCGCAGAGGGATTCTCAAGGGGTTGCGCCCAAGAGAAACCGACACCGTTTTGTGCTGCCGTTCGCGTCCAAGTTCAAGTGCGTTTTGGGCGCTATCCTCTGTTTCAATTCAGACCAGAGGATGATTTACAATGACTGAGCAAAAGCAAGTCCTGTGCGCATCGTGCAAGTGCGCACTTCAAGGCCCCGCTAACCCGCAACTCAGCGATATGCTGGTCTGTCCCATATGCGGGAACGGTGACACAGTTGATGTGGTGAACGCCGAAGTCGGCAATTACATTCAAGAACAAATGAGCCAAGCCATTCATAAGGCTTTCACTAATGGCATCGGCACCACACGAAGCTTCAAGGTAACTTCTGACTTCCAACCAAAGGGCGGACACCGCTTCATCGTGGATCTTGCTTTGTAACGCCACCGTGTCACCCTTAGCGCGATTGTAGTACGGGATCGTTTCCAACATGACCAAGTACCCATGGCTGACGGCCAGTGCAGTCTCACTGATGGTGATTGCCACGAGTGCGTCGGCGCAGGACGACCCGACGCAAAAGCAAATGCAAGCCATGATGGCTCTTGCGATGCTCAATTTCGCCGAAGACAATTGCTTGGGCAAACCAAATCAGACGGTAATAAATGACGCTATCCGGCGACCAACCGCGTCGATCCCTCAAACCCAACGCGAGATGTTATTGGTTCAAGCATTGGGTGTCGTTGAGGCAGCCACGAAGAAATCGTCAGTTAGCGCTTTCTGCATCAAGGTGAATGAATCTTTTGGCCCTCAAGGCAATGTGGTTCCTGGAGCATGGACCATGCGTTAAACGATTTAGAAGATGGCGAAATAATCGCGGTTCGGAGTAATCGGATGAGTGTCAAAATCCTCAGGGTAAAGTTCCGGGCCGTTTTTAAAGAAGAGCCAAAACTCATGATGGCGGTAGCGGATTATGGTCATGGCTCAGAGGTTGAGATTCCGCTACCGTGCCATTTCCTTGGTTCTGACGACCGAGCCACAATCGACGCCGAAATTGCGCAAGGCATGGAAAGTCTCGCAAAAGCTCTGCTCGCGTATGTTCATCGCAAACGAATGAGAAAGTCTCATGACCCCCTGCCGTGAGTGACCACTCAGCGGTATAGCTATCATCTGAAGGCGAAGATTGCGTCATGGTTCGTGGCTTCTTTAGTGCGACGATAATTTTCGTCTGCTTCGCTACTGCTTCTGAGGCAGAAAACTGCGATGCCGTCACCGCGCGTATTGTTGGTGGTGTTGCGGGCACGACCTTCGTTCGCAAGGTCGAAGCCAATGATACAGTCGAATTAAAGCACCAAAATGCGATGTCGTTCGCCGTCTTTTGCGGATACCCAGCAGGCGAAGCTGGGTCAGGCAAGCAAGAGATACCTGACGCCGTGAACCTCGCTTGGGATGGCGCATTCGCTCCGGCTAAATTCTTCGATCTGGTCGGTAAGGCAGGCAGCGCTCTTACTGGCGCATCCTCGGCTTCAATCACCGACGGTGCGAAACGATGTCAAAAGGTGGCTTTGGAAACAGACGGCAAGGCTGCAACCGTTACGACGAACGGCGTCGCTTACGAATGCGACGCGAGTTCCTTGTTTAACGTAACGGTCAACAAGGAACCTGCAAATGCACCTTAACGCTTCTTCTTGATTTCAGCCGATTGCGTCTTTGCTTTTCCAACCATATCCTTGTGCTGCTTCGGTTTGGTCTTGAGCATTTTCTTGAGCGTCTCATCCCCACGGGCAATGTCTGCATCTGTGGGAGCGTCTTCAATTTCTTCCACTTTCAACGGTTTCTTCTTCGTCATGGGCGACCCTTGGGGCACTCCGCCGATTCCGACAATCGGAGATGATATCGACGATACCACCTACGCAGGTGTCGGTCGCGTGCTGAGTCGATGGGAAGACGTGGAAAACCAATTGTCATTCCTCTACGCGCATTTCACGGGCCGCGGCATCAGTTTGGCAGCAAGTAGAGAATACGGCGCAGCTCGCATTTTCGATGACCGATCTAGAAATTTGCAGTCGGCGGCGATGCAATATTTTTACGGGCACGCTGACCAGGAACTGGAAGGGAACTTCCTGGAAATGATGCGGCATGCGCGAGGCTTTTCAGTTAGACGGAACGACGTTGCGCACGGCATCGTCAGGGCGTTTTTAATAGTGCCAACTATGCCGCCGTCTAAAGCACCAGAAGATACTTCGGTCGGATACGTAACGAGAATGCATTTCCTTGTGCCGCCTCACTATACGAAGCAAAAATACGATGCCAACAACAAACCAGCCTATAGCTACGCTTCACCGCAACTTCTTAGTCTTGCGGGCCATCTCCATGACTTGGGGCGGGTTGCGAGCGGTCTTTACAGGAGGCTTCGGCAATAGTGCGCCAAACAAACGTGACCATCAGAACCGCCTCGTAGAGGCCGGCGCCAAAGTGGTCTTCAAGCAGGCTGGCAGCCTTTAAAATTGCTGTACCGTCCATGCCATCAGGCACCCAAATGCCGTGGCCTTCGACATATTCAATACGGCCTTTTTCTTTGATTTCGGCGGCCGACATTGAAATCTGCTTTCTTACCTACATACTTCCCGCAAGTTCGGTAATTGACAAGCGTTAAATTAATTTCATCAATCTATTAGAAGATGCGGTTTGCGACCGAATAAGTGTTTTTACTTGCAGTTTTATAACCGTATAATCTCTCCATATTCTTAATTTTTATATCGAAATGATGATGCTGCTTTCGAACAATATATTTGCAACATGCGTGAACCGCGCCCGCACAACACATTTGTCTCATGGCGACGCTCAATGCCTGCGGCTCCGCAGAGTTGTCTGATGCAAACATATTCGCCCTCACGATTTTTGGAAGTTGCTTTTGCGCCATCGCCATGTTTCCAGGATCGCTCCGTCAATTTAAACACTGTAGATAAAGTCTTAGATCTTTCATTTAGGGAAATGGTGTCACCGAAAGGCCCTCTCTCGTTTATGACGGCAATTATATCTGCCCGGCTCGGTGTCCCTTCGCCAAAGCTTTACATCGTCCATGACGATGGCGCGAATGCGCTTTCTTATTCTCAATACCATGACCGGCAGGTCATAAGGGTAATCGCAGTGACCGACGGCTTGCTTCGTCGCTTCAACCCGCTTGGTATTGTGGTTTCCCTTGCCCATGAAATCGGTCATCTTGCTTTAGAAAGCCATCCTGAAATAAAATCATATCAACATGCCATTCATTCCCAATACTGGAGCCACTGGAATGAATATGCCGCCGATGCGGCGGCGGCGCGATTGTTCGGCGTGGCTGCTGCCGAAACCACATTAGAGAAATTAGCCGATGAACTCGGTTTGCAGGCCTTTTCGCAAAGCTCACCAACGCATCCATCCTTTGCCTCTCGCATCGAAGCGGTACAAGACGGCGCGTTCGCAGATGTCTGGCGACATATTCATGTCCGGCAGCCTCCGGCGTATTTCCCCGGAGAACCGCGATAATGGCGCGGCCACCTTCCCTCAACCGACTGGTAACCCTCACCGATGTCAACGGCTCGTATGATCTGGTGCGCGAAGAGCATCCGCTCAATGCCTTCGTGGCTGCCGTCAACGACCGCTTTGGCGTTGTTTGCCGAAACCTCGGCGTAGTGGTGGCCGTGGATGTCCGCATCCAGCGCAACCCACTGCCCACTGGCTCGGTCACCACGTTTCCGGTTGAGAGCCATGGCAAGCGGCTCTTCGAAATGCACACCCTGATCATTACCGACGGACTTCTAGCAAAGGCATCCGCCCGCGAGATCGCCGCCGTCGTTGCACACGAAATTGCCCATTTAGCAATAGATGCCGCCCGGCCCATTCCGCCAACGGTTTCACGACGCCAGCAACGCGTGCCGTTGCCGCGTTCAGTTGCATGGAGTGATGAATATCGTGCTGACGCCGCCGCTGCAGTCCTGTTTGGCGCGGCTGCCACAGAGACAATTCTTCGGCGGGCTCACGCCGAAACCGGTAACCCGACTTGGTGGAAGAACCTCAGCCATCCGCCCCTCGCCTGGCGTCTTCATCATCTGCGCCGAAAGACCTTCTTCCGGGAATGGAAATACCTGCTCCCTAAGCACGGGCCGCAATGACCCGTCCCTTACCCACTCTTAGCCGGTTGGTTGATTTACCCGAGGACCAACAGGAGCCGCATCTGGTCCCTGATACCCAGCCCCTCTTTCATCTCGTAGAAGCCATCAATGACCGCTTCGGGATCATTGATGATTACTTCGGCGTCATCATGCCGGTCGCGGTGCAAATCCGCCGCGATCCGTCCGTATCAGGAATGCTGATCGCGTTCTCGGTCGAAAACGACACCGGGAAGCTTTTCGATCTCCACACAATTGTTCTAACGAAAGGCTTGCTGGAAAAAGCATCTTCCCGCGAAATCGCCGCGCTCATCGCACATGAATTATCCCATATCGCGCTTGGCACGGAGATACCTGAAAGACCTCGCTCACGATTGCGCCATGCGTTGCGCGTGCCTCAGCTTGACAACTGGCGACATGAATTTAGAGCAGATGCAGCGGCCGCCGTTCTCTTTGGCACAGCAGCCTGCGAAATGCTATTGCGCCGCAGCCACGCCCAATCGAGCGATGCTTCCTGGCGTGATCGCTTCCTCCACCATCCCGCACTTGCCTTGCGGCTCCATCATCTGCGCCGAGAGACGTATTTCAAGGAGTGGAAGCATCTCAACCCGAGCCAACGCCCTAATACTGAAGCGATAAGTCCCTCGCCGGGCTTGAGGATCGCGTGATGCCTCAACCGCACTTTTTCAGGTCCTGCGCAATCGCTCCCGAATCATGCTGGATAACGTAAGTGTTCCCTTGGCAATGCAGGGCGGTTCAGCTAATGTTCCGGACGAACAGGCAGGGTAAGATGCAAGGCTCGTCCGCCATGAGCATAAATGTAGGCAGAAACAATGCGTTAGCTTCTGGACAGCCATTTGATATTCAGATGGCGTTCGTCCATCTTATTCGCATTGCCTTGCAAGGAAGCCATGATGACGTAGCCGCGCTTGCACGGCAGTATCTGCGCCGCATAGAGCCCTACCGCGCTGATCTCAAAGCACCGCTGGCCGCAGCGATGGAGCTTGCTCAGACAAGTCCGGTGCGCAGGCAGTCTGCGCGCCCGCTGCCGGTCGATCCGGAAAGCAAGCTCGAACTCGTTCGTTGTGAACGCGCTGTGGTTCTCTCGCATGAACCACTATGGCCGGCGTCGATTGAGAAGGCTTTGCGGCTCGTCGTCAAAGAGCGTTCCCGCGAGGATGAGCTTCGGTCAGGCGGCGTATCGCCGACGCGCTCGCTACTCTTTTGCGGACCTCCGGGCGTTGGAAAAACACTCGCAGCGCATTGGCTTGCGCGTGAAACCAACAGGCCTATCTTCACGCTGGACCTCGCCAGCGTCATGAACAGTTTTCTTGGCAAGACTGGCTCAAATCTCCGGACCGTGATTGATCATGCCAAACGCGAGCCATCGGTTCTTCTTCTCGATGAATTTGATGCGCTGGCAAAGCGCCGCGGTGATGTTACGGAGGTCGGCGAACTCAAGCGACTGGTGACCGTCCTCATCCAGGAACTCGATGCATGGCCCGACCACGGATTGCTGGTGTGCGCCACCAATCATGCCGAGTTGCTCGACCCCGCCGTATGGCGACGCTTCGATGCGGTGCTTGATTTTCCCAAGCCGACATCCAGCGAGATTGCGCAAACTCTCTCATGCCAACTCGGTATCCCAGCAAAAAATGCCTCCTCGATTTCCATCGTCGCGTTGCTGTTGCAGGACGCGTCCTTTTCTGACGTCAACAGCTTGATCAATCGCGCGCGGCGCAGCGCCATCCTTGATGGGGTGGATCTGGATCTCGCCCTTCTAGAACAAGCGTGTTCGCTTGGCCGCGCAGCACCCATAGCCGTACGAAGCGAGGTCGCCCGGAAGCTGCAGGAGGCTGGCCACTCGCAACGCCGCGTCAGCGATCTCACCGGCATTGCGCGCGATACACTCCGCAAGTCGGGCGTGGGTGCAACACCTGCGGTTGCCATCAAGCGTAGAAAAAAGAAGGGGTCATAAGCAATGGCCCGTCATGCAAATCCGCTGCTAGGGCAAGGCGAACGCCTAACATCCATCGTTCAGATTCCGCGCGGCTCTGGCAGCAAGAAGCCTCCGTATGATTTTGGTACAGCGCGGCGCCGGGTAGCCAAGCGTGCGAGCGACACGTCCACTGCCCTTAATGCTTTGCCAGCCGCTGCGTGTCCTGATGATCAGGCTGTCGCCGTTCTCACCATGCACCCGCGCTATGTCTCCAAGAGTGATTTTCCGCTGGACCTCATCAGCGCGATTGGCGCCAAAGCGATTGGTAGCCGTTCAAGATTGATCACACCTGACCATTGGGGAACCAAGAAGCATCCGGACGAAGGCATCACCGAAGAATATTTTATTGCCGCAAAGCGCTCGGCCTTCAAGAATTGGTCGGCAGCGCTTCCTGCATCCGCAAGCGATGCGCCAGCCGCCGCGACGCTGCAAGAGGTCGAAGATTTTACTGCCTTCACTGGCAAGGCAAAGCTAAGATCGATCCCGCAAGGCGATGATGTGATGCTCGAAGTAGCGCTTCACACGCTTGGTCCAAAAAGCACTCTTCCGGCATTCGAAGCATACGCCAAATCCCTGGATGCCATACCCATATTGGACCGGCGCGTTTCCGCGCATGGCCTGACGTTTATTCCTGTTCGCGTATCTTCCGACCGCGCAGGCGAGTTAGCCGACTTTGCGTTCGTCCGGGTAGCGCGCGGCATGCCTCAATTGCGGCCCTACCGTCCGCCCATCATTCGCTCCAGCAGCGGCTTTCCGTTCACGCTAGGCCCCATGCAGACTCAAAGTACGACGACCAAAGCATTGATTTTTGATGGCGGCATTCCGGCAGACATTCGCCCGTTGCTTTCGCCGGCCGTCACATTGATCGAGCCCAAAGGTCTCGCCGCCGCAGTGCCGGCACTCGAACGTCATGGCCTCGGAGTGACCTCGGCATTCCTGTTCGGCTCTGTCGAACGAGGCGTTACCACCCCTCCGCCGATTTGCGCTGTCGATCATGTGCGAGTTCTTGATCAGAAAACTGGCACGGACCAAGACGTAATGTATCTCGACGTGCTGGGGCGCATCACAAAGTTCTTGGATGACCACAAAGGCGAGCACGACTTCGTCAACATCAGCCTCGGTCCGGATTTATCCGTCGAAGACGATGAAATTACCGCATGGACCGCGTTGCTCGACGAGCGGTTTGCAGGCGGTCACCGTTTGGCAACCATCGCTGTCGGCAACAGCGGTGAACGCGACCGCGCCGCCAACCTATCGCGCATTCAGCCGCCGGCCGATTGCGTCAACGTCATCTCGGTCGGTGCGTGCACATCGTCCGGAGCAAAATGGGGCCGCGCTTCTTATAGCTCGATAGGTCCCGGCCGCACGCCAGGGCGCATCAAACCGGACGGCGTTGATTTTGGCGGTTCCGATGACGAGCCTTTCGGCGTCATAGCAACAGCCACGCTGGCAACCGGCACCTGCGGCACTAGTTTCGCCGCGCCATCGACGATGAGAACCTCGGTCGCCGTGAAAGTCGGAATTGGCAATGACATCGAGCTGACCGGTGTGAGAGCTTTGATGGTTCACAGAGCCAACCCGCACGAGACCGAGCCCCAGGATGAGATCGGTTGGGGGCGCTTTGAAGCCGACCCGCAAATGCTGCTCACATGCGAGGACGAAGAAGCCGTCACCATCTACCAAGGCGAGTTGCCGGTAGGCCAGCATCTGCGTTGTCAGCTTCCGATGCCGGACGGCGTCATTCAAGGCGACGTATTTGTAAGTGCCACGCTCGTCATCTCTCCCGAAGTTGACCCAAGCAATTCTAGCACCTACACAAGGTCTGGACTTGAGGTGGTGTTTCGTCCTGACTCGACGAAATTTCGCAAGACCAAGTCAGGAGAAAAGAAGCCAAAGCACGCCGCCACGAAATCCTTCTTCTCGCTGGGTAAGGTGTTCGGCGCATCGGAAATGGATCTTCGGGATGATGCTCACAAATGGGAGCCATGTCTAAAACGCGTACAGAAATTTCGTAGCACGTCGCTCAAAGAGCCCACCTTCGATGTCTACTATCATCACCGGTCAGGCGGCGCTGCGCAGAAAGATCCCAAGCCCATCCGCTATGCGCTGATCGTCGGGCTCCGAGCGCCGAAGGTCACAGACTTCTACAACCGTGTTGTTCGCTCATACACCGGCATTCTGATTCCGCTGAAAGCCCAAGTGCAAGTGCGTATTCGTTAGCGGTGACGGTCGACCGGGTGCGCTGATTACGAACAGGATGCTAACGATGTCAGTAAGAGTGACATCGCCCACAATCGCTCGCATCCGACTTGTGGCTGACCTCAACAGCATTCAAGGGAATGTCCTGACAGCCAACGGCTTTGCGGCGCAACTGCACGGGGACAAACGCAGACGTTCGGAGTTGTTCCGTACGTCCGGCTTGGACCTTTTTTGAGAGTTTGATCGTTGAGACCGATTCGCAACCGTGAACTCAGTCAAGTTCATTCGCTAAGAAAGTCTTCGACGATCTGCGCCACTTCAGTTGGCCGCGTGAGCAGAAACAGATGGCCATCTTCAATCAACTCGAGGCGCGCGTTTTTCATGAGCCGTGCCATAATGCGCCCGTTAATCGTCGGCACGATTGGATCGTCAGTACCTGCCAGGATCAGAGTTGGCTGTTCCAGCCTCCAAATCCAAGGCAGGCTCGACCATCCTGCCATCGCTAAGAGTTGGTAGAGATACCCAAGTCGGCTCGCGCCGGACATGGTCTTCGCGTGTTCCAAAATCAGTGTCGGATCTGTCCGAAAGGCTCCGCCGTAAATTTCCGGGGCTACGTGCTGCATGAATTGCGCATCGAGATAGCGCCGCGGTGTTACCATTTTCCAAAGTACCGCGGGGCGGCCGGGGATCATCGTTGCGCCGGGTGCTGTTGCTGCCAAGACGAGCCTTCGACAGATGTCGACCTGCTGGTGGGCAAATTCTTGCGCGATCCCTCCCCCCCATGAAACTCCAGCGACGTCAACCTTCACATAGCCGAGCTGAGCCATGAGCCGGGCCGCCAGCCGTGCGATCGTCGCCGGTCGATAAGGAGAAGGCGGCAACGGAGAACCGCCAACACCGGGCACGTCGAAAATGATAGCCTCGGTCGCCTTCAGGGCAGAAATGAAGGGCTCGGCAAGTTCCCAATTTGCGCCAATGCCATTGAACAGCAAGAGGGGAGGACGTTCCTTGGAGCCTTGTTTGATGGCGACGCGCAGCGATTGCCCGCCAACATCTATTGTCTGCACGTCAATAGCCATCGGTTGGATCTCGCAAATGTCACAATCAAAGTTATCCCGCGCGCTGCCGGTCGAAGACATACGTACCAGGCGCCGCTATACCGGCAGGGTGTCGCGCACTCCCGAGCTTGACTGGGGCGGGGATCTGAGCGCCTGAACGTTCGGCAAGCCAATCGCGCCAGTGCAGCCACCAACTGCCATTTTTCTTCTCAGCATTTTCCAGAAACGTATCGCCGTTTGGTGCCTTCGCAAGACCGCTAACAAACGTTGCCTTTGAATTCGTCGGAGGATTAAGAAGGCATTGTAAATGGCCCGCATTCGAAAGCACAAACGTGGTGTCGTCACCGTAAATTTTGGCGGTCTGGTACACCGCTTTCCACGGCGTGATATGATCAGTGACGCCTGCTACTACATATGCGTCGACTTTCACTCGCTTCATGTCAACAGCAACGCCATTGAGCTTGAGCTTATTCGCCCGTACGAACGGATTCGTGGAATACAGATCGATGTAGTCGTGGTGCAGCCTTGCTGGCAGACAGGTCGTATCAGCATTCCAAAACAAAATATCGAAAGCCGGCGGCTGTTTGCCCAGTAAGTAATTGTTGACCCAGTAATTCCAAATCAAATCGTTGGGTCGCATCCAAGCAAATACACGTGCTAGTTCTTCTCCATCCAAAACACCGCGATGTTGGGAGACAGCCTTGGCGGCGAGCATCGTCTCCGGTGTCATAAGAGATCCGAGTCCATTGTCACCGCTGCTGGAGACATCGAGCACGCATACGGGCGCGACAATGTTTTTGATCTTTGCCTCACCGCGACCCGCAAGCCATGCAGCGTAAGCGGCGGTCGTTATGCCGCCCGAGCATGCACCCATCATTGTGACATCGTCGCTCGTGGTGATTTCCCGCACTGCGTCTGTGGCCTCGTCAAGCGCAGCAATATACGTATCCAGACCCCAGTCGCGCTGCTCGGCGGTTGGGTTGCGCCAGCTGACGCAGAACATTTGAAATCCACTCTTGAGCATAAATTGCACCAGGCTTTTGTCTGGTGAAAGGTCGAGGCAATAGAATTTGTTGATCTGTGGGGGTGTCACGACAATGGGTCGTTTGCGTACCAGGGGTGCGCCTGCCGTGTATTGAATGACCTCGAGCAAATCATTGCGGAATACAACGGCCCCGGCCGTGGTTGCGATATTGCCGCCAAGCTTAAACGGCGACTTGTCGACCTGAGAGGGCAGTCCTCCGTTTTTAACAAGGTCGTTTAAATAGTTTTTGGATCCTTCCCACAAACTTTGGCCGCCCGTGTCGAGGAACCGCCGGACGGCCGCCGGATTGCCCAAAAGGTTGTTGGTCGGTGCTACAGCATCAATGAAAATATCTGCGAAAAGGTGGGCCCGGGTCTTGTCGATGTCCGAAAGCCCGGACTTCTGGATGAAGGTGTTGATTGCTCCCCCCCATGCCAGATAGGCCTGCAACACACTTCGATGAAGCGTGCTTTCTTTCCAGGTCGCATCTTTAAAACGCTTGTCGCCGGCCGGAGGCGCTCGGTCGGACTGTCCGGTAAGGATTTTAGTAAACTCGGCAACCAACGACAGTGACTGTTCAGCTGCTGCCATTGGCTCAGTCATCATTGCCTTGAGCATCACCGCGGCGCTGTCCATCAGATCCTTGCCGTGGACGCCTACGAGCGGATTGAGCGCCAGCGTGTTGTTTGCTGCCTGATCCGATAGTGGGTCGGATTCAGATTCGTTGGAGTCCAATCGTTTGGTCATGGTTTCGCACTTTCCACGGTGTCATTTTGTGCCACGGCGTCATTGGCGAGTGGACTCATACATCGCCATCCAAAGGCGCTGACGCCCAAGATGGACTTGGCGAAGAAGCGTATTCAATTCATTCCGGCACTCATCGGAATAGATGGAGTCCGCGTTAGCGACCCCCTGACCGGTCTGGTCAGCCCGAAGAAACCAATCCCAACACATGACCGGAAACCAGAATGGGCGCGCGTTCGAACGCTTCATTTGCTCATGGAGTTAATCCTGACAAGCGTTCGTTCATATGAATTTCGATTGCGGAGCTACGAAAGTCGACTTCGTTCAAAGTGTCTCGCACTACAATGCACTGCTCTTCCCGATCAACATGCAAAGGAGCTCCGCCACGAGAGCAGGTTTCGTTTCGTTTTCGATTTCGAGCGCACACTTAAGTCGTAACAGCATGCGCCCTCCGGACTGCGGCTCGGCGGAATCAAGCACTGCTCGACAGCGGACGCGAGACCCTGCTTTCACAGGCGCAACAAATCGTACTTTATCGAGCCCATAGTTGAGTCCAGTCGCAGCATCTGGAGGTATAATACCCAACTCCATCACCATAGCTGCGACAAGCGAAAGGGTGAGATAGCCGTGGGCGATTGGTGCACCAAATGGGCTCTCGCGTTTAGCGCGCTCGACGTCGACATGGATCCACTGATGATCGCCGGTGCACGACGCGAATTGATCGATCCGCTCTTGGTCGACGACTATCCACGCGGACGTTCCGAGTTCGCGGCCGGCAAACTGCGGCGCTGTCAACATTGTGAATTGAGAGATTGCCATGGTGAAACCCAATGTCACGGAAAGGAGCGCAGATCTTTGCGCAAAACTTTGCCTACGTTGGTCTTTGGCATGTTATCCAAAAAGCGCACCTCTTTGGGAACTTTGTATGCAGTAAGCTGCTGTTTGCAGTGTGCGATGACATCTTGCTCCTTGAGGATTGCACCGGGCATCTTGGTCACAAACAGGCGAACTGCTTCACCCGTTTTTGTGTCGGGGCGGCCAACGCATGCGGCTTCGGCTACACCGGGACATGATGCGGCAACGGCCTCGACTTCATTCGGGAAGACATTGAAGCCAGAAACAATAATCATGTCCTTCTTTCGATCGACGATCTTCAGATAACCGGCTTCATCAAAAACACCGATGTCGCCAGTACGGAAGTAACCGTCGTTCGTAAACGCTGCCTTATTCGCCTCTGGCTTTTGCCAGTATCCCTTCATAACTTGCGGGCCTTTCGCGCAGACTTCGCCCGCCTCGCCGATTGGTACGTTCCTATCGTTGTCATCGAGAAGCTGAATATCAGTCGATGGCAATGGCAGACCTACCGAGGCAGAGAATTCGACGCGCGTCATCGGATTAAGAGTGAGAACTGGGGAGGTTTCCGACAGGCCGTAACCCTCGAGGATGTTTTGCCCAGTCAGCGCCTTCCAGCGCTCAGACGTGATGGGCATCACCGCTGCGCCCCCCCCGATCGAGACGCGAAGTCCGGAAAAATCCACCAGACTGATATTTGGATGCTGCATTAGCCCAGCGAATAGGGTGTTCACGCCGACGAAGACGGTGCAACGGGCATTCTGTAGTATCTCGATAAAGTTCCCCATATTGCGGGGATCAGGTACCAGCCAGTTCTCGGCCCCGATCGAATAATAGGTGATGAAATTCACCATTAACGCAAAAATATGATAGAGCGGCAGCGCCGTGATTACAACTTCCTGACCTGGTCGCAATGCGTCCGGCATAAAAGCCTTGAACTGTTCGGTATTGGCGACGAGGTTGCGATGCGACAGCGCAGCACCTTTGGAGAGCCCCGTGGTCCCGCCGGTGTATTGCAGAAACAAGAGATCATCACCGCTTAGCGCCACGGCTGTGAAGTCGAGCGCAGTGCCTTGAGCTAGTGCGTCTGTGAATGCAACGGCGTTCGTCAAACGAGCGTCCACCGGCAGACTGGAAACCGGAGCGCGCGTGCCGTCGCCAAGATCAACGTTGATGACGTGTTTGACCGCGGTCTTGCCGATGATTTCGGCGAGTGTTGCGGACACACCGGTGAAGATGAGGATGGTCTCTACACCTGCGTCATTAAGCTGGTGTTCGAGCTCGCGGGGCGTGTACAGCGGGTTAACGTTAACTTGGGTGGCGCCTGCCCGCATAAGCCCGAGCATGGCGAGCGGAAAAGCCGGTATGTTGGGGAGCATCACGGCGATACGATCGCCCTTCTTTACGCCAAGCTTGTTTTGCAAATAGGCCGCAAAGTCGCGTGAGAGCCGGTCAGTGTCGGCATACGTCAGCATTTCGCCGAAGCAGCGAAACGCGGGCTTGTCCGCGTAGCGCTTCATGGAGTCCTCGAGCATCTCCAGCACCGAGCCATGGACGTCGGCGTTAATCACCGTCGGGATGCGCCCCCCGTAGGAGGTCAGCCAATGTTTGTTTGTCATTCCTCTCCCTCATCTCTCGTCGCTAGCATGCCGACAGGTTCGCGGTAGATCTCACTCATCCAACAGGGAAACATAGGCGTTTTGCCCAACTCTGATGTATCCAAGAGCGAATTTGCGAACGAAAAGCGGGCGCACCCAGCAATTGAGCCGTCCTTTGACGATCACGCAATCCAATGCGAAGACAAAAACGAAGCGTCATGAGAGGGCGATAAAGCTTGGCTCTCGCAACATCGAAGCATAGACATTCCATGTCGTCTAATACATTGATTAGAGAGGATTGATATCCTAGAGTTATCAATATGGAACTTCGCCATCTTCGGTACTTCAGTGCAGTCGCGGAAGAAATGCACGTCACCCGAGCCGCTAAGCGTCTAGGGCTGGCGCAGCCGGCATTGACCCAACAGATCAAAGCACTAGAGGCGGAACTGGGACTACAACTGCTTCGCCGCGTTGGTCGGCGAATAGAATTGACCGAAGCGGGCGTTGCGTTCTGGCAGGAAGCGAAAGCGATCCTGGAACGGGTCCGCGCTGGTACCATTCTCGCGCAGGAAATCGCTAGGGGTGCGGCCGGACGGCTTTCGATAGGTCTGACTGAAACGGCATCCTTCGCGCCGGATGTCACGGCGGTTTTGCAGCGCGCTCGTCTTTGGCCGAAGGTTGAGCTCAATCTTGTTCAGGGGCGGACTGCCGATCTGGTGACCGCCCTGATCGAACGTCAACTCGATGTCGCTTTCGTACGCTCACCGGCGCCAAAAAGCGAATTGCTGCAATGGCAACCGCTCACGACGGAAGGTTTCGTCGTTGTGATGCCCAACAAACATCCGTTGGCCTCCCGACGAACTGTCAAACTCTCTGCATTGGTAGATGAGGGCCTCGTTCTTCCGAGTGGACGAAGAGGTGAGATGAGTGACGAAGAGGCGTTGCGAGGTCAGTTAACCGCGGCGTTCGCCGGGCTGGGTCACACGCTAAACATTGCTCAGGAAACTCCGGAGTATGTGATTGCCATCAATTTGGTAGCTGCCGGGTGGGGGCTTGCACTTGTCCCGTCGGTGTTGAGCGGTCTTCGTCGCGACGCAGTGACCTATCGACCGTTGCATTCCACGCCACCGTTGCGTTCGCAGATTATCGTCATCGCGCGGAGGCACGACATCTCTCCGATCGCTGCTAAGTTCCTTGAACTCGCGACGAAAATTGCGGGCGCGCGAACGGTGCGCCGCGCGAATGCGCGCTAGCCCGCTCAAGTGTCGAGAGACTGGAGATCGGTTGGGTTGTCATGATTGATATTTAAAAACGATCATTTCCCATTGTGCAAAATATTTGACATTTCACCCATCGATGCAGATCTTTGGGCGACTGCGCATTACTACATTGATTGCGAAACGAGCTATCGCCGACATCATTCTCGCCTACGGCTTTGCGCAGATACCGGCAATTGACGGGATATCACGGAATGCTAACCGACCTCCGTAAGACGACGCAATTGCGCCGATTGATCGAGCAGCCGGGCATGTTGGTGATGCCCGGCGTCTACGATCCGATGGGCGCGAAGCTGGTGGAACGGGCCGGCTTTGCAGCTATTCAATGCACGGGCGCGGGTATTTCCGGCTCGTACCTTGGCCTACCCGACTATTCGACCCTCGGTATGACCGACATGGTCACGGTCACTGGCCACATTGCGGCTGCGGTCGACATCCCGGTAATGGGCGACGGCGATACCGGCTTTGGCAATGCAGTCAACACTTGGTACGCCATTCAAGCCTTCGAGAGGGCCGGCGCTGCCGGCGTCAACATCGAGGACCAGGTGATGCCCAAGCGTTGCGGGCACCTCGACGGCAAGGTTGTCATTCCACTCGATGAAGCTGTCGCCAAGATTCGGGCCGCTGCCGACGCGCGGATCGACAAGGATTTCGTCATCAATGCCCGCACCGACGCGCTGGCGATTCATGGTATCGAAGAAGTCATCCGTCGCGGTAATGCCTATCTCGAAGCAGGCGCTACCATGATCTTCGTCGAAGGCACCACGTCGGCCAAAGAGATCGAGGCGGCCGTGAAAGGGATCGCGGGGCCAGTCGGCGTCAATATTGTGCACGGCGGCAAGTCTGCATCCGATTTGGACTTGGCTGACTTGGAAAAACTGGGCGTTGCACGCGTCAGCCTGCCCGGCCTGCTGCTGGCGGCTTCGCTCAAGGCGATGGACGATGTGTTGCGGGCTGTGAAGGCGAGCGGCAGCATCAGTGGCGTGGGCGATAGAATGTACGGCTTCAAGGATGCCCACGCATTGGCCGGAATGGGCCAAGTGGCTGAACTCGAGAAGCGCTATTTGGCACCGCTGAAGGTCCAGAAAAAAAGAGGCTCCCGATGACCCTCACGAAAACAATCACGAAGACACAGGCACCCCGCACCTTGCATGGAAAGCTGTGGGATCAACATCAGGTCGCCGTGTTGGACGATGGTTCTGAGCTTCTCTATATCGATCGGATTGCATTACATGAGCGATCGGGCGCCATCGCTCTCAGACAACTCGCCAAATCTAACCGCAAGCTGTTCGAGCCGAGCCTTGTATTCGGCACGCTGGACCATGTGCTCGACACCCGTGTCGGTCGTACCGACCAGACCCTGATCCCCAGTGGCACCGAATACATTCGCGTGTTTCGCAACGAGGCGGCGGCGGCGGGCATCGTGCTGTTCGATATCGATGATCCCCGGCAAGGGATCACCCACGTCACGTTCGCGGAACAGGGCGTCGCGCTGCCCGGATTGACGCTTATATGTGCCGATAGCCATACGGGAACGCTCGGCGGTCTTGGCGCCATGGCTTGGGGCGTGGGCATCAGTGAGACCGAACATGGTCTGGCGACACAGACGCTCAACCTCGTGCGACCCAAGACGATGCGTGTCACCATCGATGGCCATATCGGCACTGGCGCGAGCGCCAAAGACATCGTTCTCGCTCTGATCGGTCAGGTGGGTGTCACCGGCGGCGTTGGCCACATGGTCGAATTCGCCGGCTCGGCCGTTCGCGATCTCTCGATCGAGGGGCGGATGACCCTGTGTAACATGGCGGTCGAGTTCGGCGCCTGGTCCGCCATCGTCGCGCCTGATGCTTCAACGTTCGCCTACGTGAAGGGGCTTCCTTACGCACCATCGGGAGCGGCGTGGGACGCCGCGATGGAAACGTGGTCGCACTTGAAAACGGATGATGGCGCGGTGTTCGATCGGGAGGTCGTGCTCGATGTCGGCGCGCTCGGTCCGCACATCAGTTGGGGCACCAACCCCGGGCAGGTCGCTTCAGTCACTGGAACTGTGCCCGACCTCGCCGCCATCGCCGATCCCGTTGCCCGCGCCGCCGCCAAGGCCTCGCTCGACTACATGGGTCTGACGCCCGGCCAGCCGCTGGAGGGCGTGCCGATCGACGCCGTGTTCATCGGCTCGTGTACGAATGCCCGGCTCGCCGATCTCAGGTCCGCTGCGGCAATTCTAAAGGGCCGCACAATCGCGGCATCGATCCGCAAGGCGATCGTCGTTCCCGGCTCAAGTGATGTGAAAAAACAAGCGGAAGCCGAGGGACTGCACCGCATTTTTCTCGATGCGGGTTTTGAGTGGCGCGAATCCGGTTGCTCGCTCTGCTTTTTTGGCGGGGGCGAGGCGTTCCCCGCAGGCGCGCGGGTTGCCTCCACGACCAACCGCAATTTTGAAAACCGGCAAGGGCCGGGCATCCGCACCCATATCATGAGCCCCGCCACGGCCGCCGCTTCGAGCTTGGCTGGCGCGTTGGCCGATCCCAGAAAGGTCGTCGCATGAGGAACACGCCGCTCACGACCCTGACGGGCCGCGTCGCGCCGCTGATGCGCGCCAACATCGATACCGACGCGATCTTCCCGTCCCGATCCAAAATGGGCGTGGACGAAACGGATGTGTCCCGCTTCCTGTTCCGCGAGTGGCGGTTCACCGATGATGGCCATGAACGTCCTGACTTCGTTCTCAACCAGACGGGCCGGCGCGATGCCGTCTTCATGGTCGCACTCGACAACTTCGGCTGTGGCAGCTCGCGCGAGACGGCCCCGTGGGCGCTGCGCGATTTCGGCATCCGCTGCATCGTCGCCCCAAGCTTCGGTTCGATATTCCAGGCCAATTGCTATCGTAACGGCATCGCGCCGATCGTGTTGGACCGCAAGGATGTCGAAACGCTGGGATCGTTGGCCGACAAAGATGCGACGATGACAATGACGTTGGATCTGTCGAAGCAGGTGCTTGAGACGTCCGGGGGATCGCGCTTTCTTTTCACGATGCCGTCCGGAGTGAAGACCATGCTGATGGAAGGGTTGGACACCATCGGGGTGACGCTGACCCGGCGCGCCGAGATCGAAGCGTTCCAGCGCAACGATGTTTCGACCCGGCCGTGGGTGTATGTCGGCAATTCGAGCGGCTAAGAGAATTTCCGAACTGCGCAGGATGAAACTGCGCGGCGGCTTTATCGGGGAAGACGGCATGGATAAGCGGGTGCAAGTCATAGCGGCGCTGTGGTTCTTTCAGGTCGCCAACTATTTCGATCGCGTGGCTATCAGCTTCGCCGGCCCTTCGATCATGAAGTCGCTCGCCATCGAACCGAGTTCCTTCGGCATCATCCTGTCGTCGTTCGGCGTCGGATACTTTCTAGGCCAGATCCCCGGTGGCGTGATTGCCGACCGGTGGGGCGCCAAGTGGTTGCTCGTCATCGCGCCCTTGTTCTGGGCCTTGTTTACCGGCGCCACCGGGTTCGTCGCAACCGTCGCCGGCTTCGTCATCGTCAGGGCCTGCTTCGGGTTATCCGAAGGATTGTCGAATGCAGCCTGTTTCAAAGTGATCGGCGATATTTTTCCTCCGCGTCAGAGAGCGATGGTGGCCGGCCTCTGGGCCACAGCGTTTGCCGTCGCACCAGCGTTCGCGGGACCGGTGGTCGGTTCGCTGCTTGCATCGGTCGGGTGGCAGGTGGTGTTCATGGTGCTGGCGATCCCGGCGCTTTTGGCGGCCTTCCTGAACTTGATTTTCATCCCCGGGGGCGGACGTGAACAATCAACCCTCGTTGACGCGCCCACAACACATCCATCGTTCGCCGCAACTTTGCGCCTGCCGAGCCTTTGGCTCATCTCGCTTGGCTACCTGTCATTCAACATCGCCTATTGGGGGTATCTCGGCTGGATGCCGAGTTATCTGTCGCTGGCGCACCACATCGATGTAAAGTCGATCGGCATTCTCGGCGGCATACCCTACATCTTTGCGTTCTTTGGGCTGCTCATCACTGGATGGCTCGGCAGCTCGGTTCTCTACCGGTATCGGCCGCATCTGCTCGCATGCTGCTACGTCCTCGCCGCCGTCTCGCTTGGATACGCCTATATGGCCGAAACGTTGCCGACCTCGCTCGCGGGGCTGTCGGGTGCAGCATTCTTTCTCTATGGCGGACTTGCTCCCTACGGCGCCATCGTGCTCGATCTGGCGCCGGAGAACAACCGCGCGGCTTATTCCGGTGTCGTGAATTCGGCCGGCCAGATCGGCGGCGCCGTGGCCCCGCTTATCGTCGGCTATCTGGTCAGCGCCTCCGGCACCTTCGCGAGCGGGTTTGCCTTCATGGTCGGCGGGCTTGCGGTTGGAGCCATCTGCGTCCTCGCCTTGATCCCCTTCATGCCCGCGCGGCCGGTGCCGACGGCGGCGGTGGCGGCCCATTGAAAGCGCTCGAATTGCGAGTCACGGAAGTCGGGACCCGCTGAAGCCAATTGACCGACTGTAGACAGGGCAACGCGTGATGCAAAAGAACATGCAGTTCAGCCGGGAGGATCGCGGTCAGATGGACTCTGCTGGTGCGACTGCCACGACCGCTCCTCGTGGGTCCAAAAATGAGGCATTAATCCGCTTTTCCGATTTCGGCAAAAACTTTGGCAAGGGGGCCAAGACGGTGGTGGCGACGCGCGCCATCAATTTAGATGTCCTTTCAGGACAGTTCGTTACGATTGTCGGACCCTCGGGCTGTGGGAAGTCGACACTGTTGAACGCAGTCGCCGGTATTCTGCCGCCGACGCAAGGGCAGGTCATCTATCGCGGCGCCCCCGTTCACGATGTCAACCGGCGCGTTGGCTACATGACCCAGTCGGATCATCTTCTACCCTGGCGAAAGGTTGCCGCGAACATCGCCTTGCCGTTGGAAATCCAGCGCAAGCCAAAAGCTGTCATAGCCGAACGCGTCAATGAGTTGATCAAGCTCGTCGGGCTCGACGGGTTTTCCGACTCCTACCTTTCGCAACTTTCCGGTGGCATGCGCAAACGCTGCGCGCTCGCACGCGTGCTGGCATACGATCCCGAGACACTGTTGATGGATGAGCCATTCAGCGCGCTCGACGCGCAACTGCGCATCACCATGCAGACTGAAGTACGGGATCTCTGCCTTCGACTCGGCAAAACTGTACTATTCGTGACCCACGATATTGATGAAGCGATCGCCCTCGGCGACATATGTGTTGTGCTGTCGGAGCGTCCCGGAACTGTGCGCGAGATCATCACGGTCAACCTGCCGCGTGATCGGGATCTGCGTCGGCTCAGATCTGACCCTCATTACGTCGAAACAACCGAGCATGTCTGGGCTTTGTTGGCGCCGCCCTCTGTCGCCCAGAAAGGGAGGGTAGCATGAGCGTTTGGCTAATACGATTGGTGATCGTCGGGGGCTTTTTCGCCTTTTGGCAGTTTGGCGCCGGCACGGTCTTCAATGAATTTTTCTTCAGCCGGCCGAGCGCTATCTGTGGTCAGTTGTGGGATCTTATGGCGTCGGGACGGCTGTTTTATCACTCTGCGATCACCCTGATCGAAGCGCTAGCCGGCTTTGCGTGTGGCAGTGCCGCCGGACTATTGGCTGGCATCGTGCTTGGCCGCAATGAAGTGCTCGGCAAGGCCCTCGATCCCATCATTACGATTTTCTACAGCTTGCCAAAAATCGCCTTGGGTCCGCTGTTCGTTATCTGGTTTGGCATCGGCATCGAAATGAAGATCGTGCTCACAGCAACGATCGTATTCTTCCTGGTATTTCTTAACACGTACACTGGCGTTCGCGGTGTAAGTCGAGAGCTGGTCGCCATCATGAAACTGATGGGCGCGACCGAGCGCAATATTCTGAGCAAGGTCGTCCTACCCTCGGTGGTCACCTGGGTATTCACCGGCCTCAGACTGTCAGTGCCTTACGCCCTTATCGGCGCGATCGTGGGCGAATTGATCGCCTCCAACCAAGGTCTTGGTTATCTACTGTCCAATGCGGCGGGACAATTCAATACTGCCGGCGTTTTCGCTACCATCGTCGCCATCGTGGTGATGACTATGTTGCTAAACGCCACTGTTAAATTCGTCGAACGGCGCATGATGCCGTGGCAGGACGAGCAGGCAACACGAGAAGTCTCAATCTGACATGACGGAAACGCTTTTATGTTTTTGAAACAGCTAAGATCGATCGCCTTTGCCTGCGTGCTGTTCATGCCACCACTCGGCAATGGCGCCCACGCCCAGGACAAAATCACGTTTACAACCTCCTCGGTCAGCATGCTCAACCTGCCGATCTATGTAGCTGACGTCATGGGCTTCTTCACCGAGCAAAAGATCGAGCCCGAGATCATCGTCTTCAAAACCGGCGGCGCGACGGCACTAGCTGCGGTGCTCGGTGGCAACGCCAATGTCTATATCGGTGCGCCATCAACCGCAATATCGGCGGCCAATAAGGGCGCCGACACGATCGCCTTCGGTGCTGTG
This sequence comes from Hyphomicrobiaceae bacterium, assembly GCA_025351355.1. Classification (GTDB taxonomy): domain Bacteria; phylum Pseudomonadota; class Alphaproteobacteria; order Rhizobiales; family Hyphomicrobiaceae; genus JABFRJ01. The sequence goes on along the minus strand of JANXWC010000262.1, from coordinate 23,422 downwards.
ATCACAGAGTTTGCCCTCAACATCATGGTTCACAAGGAGGTGGCAGAACGCGCCCGATTGACACCGCAGAGCAGCATTGAAGATCGGTTCCGTGCCCTAAAGGGCCTCAAGATCGGTGTTACAGGTGCCGGGAGCGCGACCCACCAAATCACTCAATACGCACTGAAATATGTCAAGCTAGACCCTGAGCGTGATGCGACGATTGTGTTCGTCAACAGCAATGAAGATATGCAAGCAGCCTTCCTATCCAAGCGCATCGATGCCGTGACCACGGCAAACCCGGCGAGCGACGAAATGGAACGCAGTGGATCTTTTTTGCTCGTCAACGGAGCCGCTGGTCAGTATCCGACGATTAAAGGACTGGCGAACATCCTGTTGATTGGAACAAAGCGCTGGATCTCAGAAAAACCAGATCGCACCACCCGACTTCTTGTTGCGATCAAAAGCGCCGAAGCAGTAGTCCATGATCAGAACCGCACGACACACGCGCGCGACCTCGTAGCTGCAAAATATTTCCCACAACTCGACAAAGCAATCTTCGACAGCGCCTGGAACAATATGATTCCGGCCGTTTCCAAAACGCCCGAGATCGCCGATGACGCGATCGCGCGCAATATCGCGTTCTTGAAGGAATTCACGGATCAAAAAATTACCGTGGCACCGGAGAAAGTCTTTACCAACGCCTACCAACCAAAGTAACCGCGGCCGATTATCCCACTCAGCAAATCCAGGAATCGAACAATGACCCGCCCGACCCAACTTAGGAACCTCCTAGAGGCGAGCCGCCTACTCGCCTTGCCTGGCGTCTATGACGGCATCGGCGCGCGCATGGCTGAGCAGGCCGGCTTCAAATCGATCTACATGACCGGCGCTGGAACCGCCGCGTCGATGGGCTACCCGGACTTCGGCATCATTTCGATGACCGAAATGGTCGAACACGCGACGATGATTGCAACGGCAGTCAACGTCCCCTTGATTGCCGATGCCGATACCGGCTTTGGCAACGAACTCAACGTCACGCGCACGGTGCGTGAGTACGAGCGTGGCGGTGTCGCGGGCCTGCACATCGAAGACCAGGTGTCGCCCAAGCGCTGTGGACATCTCGACGGCAAGGAGATCGTGTCGCGCGAAGATTTCCGCGCCAAGATGCGGGCGGCTGCGGCGGCGCGCCGCGATAAGGATTTCTTCATCATCGGTCGCACAGACGCCCGCGCCGTCGTCAATTTCGACGAGGCCATCGCCCGTGCCAACGATGCACTGGCGTGCGGGGCCGATATGGCATTCGTCGAAGCGGCCGAAACCCTCGATGAACTGGCCGCCATCCCCAAACTCGTCAAGGGTCCATGTCTGCTGAATATCGTGCCGGGCGGCAAAACTCCGGATATCGGTTTGAAACAAGCCGAAGAGATGGGGTATCGCATCGCAATTTTACCGGGCTTGCTGTTAGGTGCAGCAGTCGCGGCTTTTGACAAGGCCCTGGCTGCATTACTCGAAACCGGAAAGGCGCCCCCATCTGGGGGAGGCGTACCCCTTCGCGAACGATTTCGCCGCTTCGGCGCCGATGAATGGGACGTTTTGCGCACCCAATTCCGCGATCCACAAACCGATGTGACAAGCAAACAGCCCAGCAAAACATTCCGCGAAAAGTGAAGGACCGTTTCGCCGTCCATCAGACACGTCAGCGGTAGTCATCGAGGGTAACATGCAAAGAACTCTGATCGATAAAATCTGGGATGCCCACGTTGTGCGCGATCTCGGCGACGGCTGGGTTCTCCTGCACATCGACCGGATTCTTCTGCATGACTTGTCCGGGCCGGGCGCGCTGCAGGACGTCAAGGCACGCGGTTTGAAAGTGCGCAATCGTGAACTGGTTATTGCGACGCCTGACCATGCCGTTTCCAGCGCTCCTGGCCGCACAGGTGAGACATTTGCGCAAGGCGCGCGGCTGTGGGCGGGATTGAAGACACTGTCTCAGGAAGCCGGGATACGGCTCTTCGATCTGGGCCAGGACGGGCAAGGGATCGTGCACGTCATGGGACCGGAATTGGGGCTGGTGTTGCCGGGAACCACGTTGATTTGCGGTGATAGCCATACCTGCACGAACGGCGGGCTGGGGGCTCTCGCCTTCGGGGTGGGAACTTCCGAAAGTGTACACGCGCTAGCAACGCAGACCATGCGCCAGCGTAAACCCAAGCGCATGCGAATTCGAATCGATGGGGAGCTTGGTCATGGCGTCAGTGCCAAGGACGTGATCCTGCACGTGATCGGTGCCCTAGGTACCGCAGCAGGGGTCGAGCACGCGATTGAATACAGTGGTTCGACGATACGCAGCATGCCTATCGAAGGACGGCTGACGATCTGCAATTTGTCGGTCGAGCTTGGCGCCAAATCGGGACTTATCGCCGCCGACGATACGACCTTCGAATATATCGCTGGCCGCCAATTTGCGCCTGAAGGTGCGAAGTTCGACGCGGCGGTAAAGCATTGGCGTACGCTCGTCAGCGACGATGACGCCAAGTTCGATCGCGAAGTTGCGATCGATGCCAGAACGATCGCGCCGACCATCACCTGGGGTACAAGTCCCCAGCATGCCATTGCGATCGACGGCCGCATTCCCGACCTCGCCTCGGAGGTGACCTCTGCGGGACGCGAATCTTTGGTGGCCGCGCTCGAGTATATGGGGTTGCAGCCGGGGCAACCGATCGCAGGTACAAAAATCGATTGGGTTTTCATCGGCTCGTGCACCAACTCGAGAATCAGTGATCTCCGCGATGCCGCCGCCATTGCGCGTAACCGCCACGTTGCCGACAACGTAACGGCGTGGGTGGTGCCGGGTTCGCTGAGGGTCAAGCGCCAGGCGGAAGCGGAGGGCCTCGATCGTGTCTTCATCGATGCAGGGTTTGAGTGGCGCGAGCCTGGTTGCAGTATGTGCGTTGCGGCCAACGGCGAGCGCGTTCCGCCCGGCGCCCGCGCAGTTTCCACCACCAACCGCAATTTTGTCGGCCGCCAGGGGCCCCGCGCCCGCACGCATCTTGCAAGCCCAGCCATGGCCGTGGCTGCCGCAATTTCTGGCTCCATCAGCGATGTGAGGCGCATTTGATCATGCAAGCTTTCACCACCGTCACCGGGCGGGCTGTACCGCTCATGCGTACAAACATCGACACCGATGTCATTATCCGGATCGAACGCTTGACTGCGGGCGAACCGAGCACACTCGGAACCTACGCGTTCGAAGCGTGGCGCTATCTGCCTGACGGCACGGAAAATCCTGATTTCACGCCCAATCAGCCAAAATACCGGGGCGCTCCCATCCTGATTGCTGGGCGCAACTTTGGCTGCGGCTCATCCCGGGAGGGGGCCGTGCATGCGCTGCAGGGCATGGGGCTGCGCTGCGTCATCGCAGAAAGCTTTGGCGATATTTTCTTCGGCAACTGCTTCCAGAACGGCATGCTGCCCATTCGCCTGCCGGATGAAAACATACAAACGCTCGTCGCGGAAACAAATGTGAGCGAGGTGCCCTGCACGATCGATCTAAAGCTTCTGACGATCACTACACCGTCAGGCCGGACTATACCGTTCACGACTGATCCGCAGCGGCGCGAAGCTTTGCTCGAGGGCCTCGACGATATCGGGCTTACACTGAAGTACGAAGCCGATATCACCAAATGGCAAACACAGGATCGTCTTGCGCGACCGTGGGTGTGGCTGCCGACGTGATTTACTCAATGCCCACCCCATTCAATGGAGCCAGCGATGACCAGTGACGTAGCCTTCCGAGGCAAGACCGAAGCCCCTACCGATATCAACGGCCCAACCGGGCGATTAGCCGATTGGCTGCAGCGGTTCACGCTCGAAAGCGCACCGGCGGATGTGCAGGCACGCGCCAAACATCTCATTCTCGATGGCATCGCCTGCGCCCTCGTTGGCGCACAGCTGCCTTGGTCGCGCACGGCGGTGGAGACCACCTTGCGCTTCGAAGGCAAAGGCGACAAATCGATTATCGGCTGGGGCCGCACTGCGAGCGGGCCGGTCGCGTGCCTCTTGAACGGCACGTTCATCCAAGGCTTCGAGTTGGATGACTTTCATCCCATCGGCCCCCTTCACAGTGCCTCCGTCGTCATTCCGTCATTGCTGGCGACTGCGGAGGAATTGGGGTCGGTCAGCGGCGCTCAATTCCTGCGCGGCGCGATCGCAGGTTTCGAGGTCGGGCCCCGCGTCGGCATGGCGTTGCACGGGGCGCAGATGTTGTCGCGCGGTTGGCATTCGGGATCGGTGTTCGGCACCCATGCGAGTGCTGCTGCAGCCGGTATTCTGCTCGGCCTCGATGGTGCACGCTTTGAAGATGCGCTCGGGCTGGCGGCGACGCAATCGGCCGGGCTGATGTCGGCGCAATTCGAAGCCATGTGTAAGCGCATGCATCATGGATTCTCGGCGCGCAACGGCCTGTACGCCGCGTTGCTCGCGGCTGGTGGTTATACCGGCATCAAACGCGTTTTCGAACGTGAGTACGGCGGCTTTCTCAGTGTATTCGGCGAAGGACACGCGCCCGACGCAAGTCAGTTGACCAAAGGGCTCGGCACGCACTGGGAAACCCAACGCATTGCAGTGAAGCCTTATGCAGCGATGGGCGCGTTGCATGCGCCGCTCGATGCGATCTTCGACATTCTGGCCAAGCGCCCGCTGACGGCGGAGGCCATCGAACGCATCGACATCGACCTGTCGCACGCCGCCTATCATCACGGTTGGTGGAAGTTGGAGAAGCCGCTCACGCCGATCGGCGCGCAAATGAATGTCGGATACGCTGTTGCCGTGGCCATCCTCGATGGCGCGGCATTGGTGCAACAATTCACACCGCAACGCATCAATCGAGATGACGTATGGGCTTTGATTCCCAAGATTACTGCGCACCACGAACCGAAATTCGACGGTGCTGGGGCGGGGGCCCGGAAAGCTCGCGTCACCGTTCATTTGAAAGACGGCACCAAACTCGAACAGCTCATCGAAACAACGCGCACGGTCGCAGAACCGCTGACGAATGAGCAGGTTGTCGCCAAATACCGGTTACTGACCTCGGGCATTGTGACATCGGCGCGCCAAGCAAGCATCGAAGACAGAATCCTGAATTTGGAGCGCTTGTCCGATACCCGCGAGTTGAGCCAACTTCTGGCGCCGCCCGTCGAGGCGGCGTTTGACTGAGGCAGAAAGCGGATTCTGCTCGCTCGTTGGAATTTTTTAAATATAGCGCACAAGATCCGAGAGTTGGTTCCCTACCGAGGGGCGAAAGGTCGGCCTATAGCGGTCGCGCCTCGCCCGGACGGCAAGAGTTATCACGCAAGGAAAAGGAACGGATCGACAAGTATCGAGAAAAACTCATAGAGGCCGCCGCCAATGGCAGACGCAACACATATGGCTCTACCGGACGTATAACCGAGGTCCACACGCATAAGGAGCGCATCTCAGGAGCTTCTGGGCGGAAGGACGTCCGGGATACCTACGAGCGGATCGATACTCGAACCGGGAACTACGAGGCGCGCATCAACTACACCGATAGGAACGGTCGCACTCATGTTGACAAAGCAGGTTTTGGCGCTCGTCGTTCGAGCAGCGCCGATGTCTCGTGCCGGCCACATCGTTCTGCGAACCGCATGACGGTCGCAAGCCGGCGACTTGGCACCGGTTTGCACTCAAAGGTGATGAGCCTCGAACGCCGTTTGCTTTTGCCGGCATCTGGCAGCGATGGAAGGGACCCATAAAAAAAGGCGGCGAGAATGTCGAGCTTGATGTCTACAGTTTCATGACGACGGAACCGAACTTAGCTACAGCCAGGATCAATCACGAACGCTCCCCGGTCTTGCTCACGACCGATGAACAACGCGATGCATGGTTGATTGGCACGCCCGCTGAAGCGGCGTCTCTCGTCCGTCCGATTGCGGGCGACAGCTTGGTAATCGTGCAGGAAGGCTTCGACAAGAAGGATCTGCTTGCAGCCTGACAGGCTAAACAACTTGATATCTTGTTTATGCGGCGCCAGCCGCCAAAAATGGCTCACGCGGCGTTGCGTATACAGCAACCAACGCGAAGAAATCGAGGCATCTGCGAGATGCAATTGAACTGTCAAGGCAGCAAAAGCATGGGAGGCCATAACTGTATAATTGGTTGCATGCCCTCGCAACCGACAACACAGTTTCGTGGGCCGCCGTCCCAAGCCCGTCTGGTTTGTGAATCCGCCAGGAAACGCCAAACAAGACAGTATGAGACTTTGGCAGGTTTTGGAGGGCTTAGTGCTTGAATCTTGAGGGTCCGTAAGGTCCCCTCGGTTCCACAATTGTCCCAAACTTGCAGGATGGAACTAGCGCCAGTACAACCACACCACCTGCTTCAGGAAGCCGCTTGTCGTGGTAGACTATCATCGAGTGTGACACCCATGATCGAGATCGACACCGTCCACGATTGCCTCGAGCTTCTTCGCCCGCTGCTCCAGGAGGGACCCGTGCGGCTCATCGCCGGCTCCTCTAAGATCGATCTTGACCGCACGACTGATCTCACGGATTTGCCCGAGCCGGCACGCACGCTGATTGCCAGCACCATTGAAACGGGTGGCCGCCTGTTTGTCGTTCCAGCGGATAGCTTCCCGCCTATAACGCTTGCGGGTCGCCCCAGAGGGTCCCAATGAATGCGGGGGAGTAGGGTTTGGCAACTTGCCCCAGGTCAAGTCGAAAGTTTACAAAGCAATTTCAATCACATAAGAGTTCGCACTTTTATCGTGTACGGCGCGCCAATATTTTCAATGACTTAGAGCGTTTTCACTTCTTCACCTTTTTGAATGAGTACCCAAGGGGTACGCAGTGTCTTTGCGGGTAGATGGTGGACGCCCGGAAGCAGCCCGGTCTCTCCGGAACAGCTTCGGCGCCGATCCGGTCGGTCTCAGGAGAACACCTTCCGACGGACACCGTTCGTTCGTCAACCGATCGCAAACTGGGGTTGATCATCCGGCGTCAGATCAGCGAAAGTCCGCGACCACATCACGCTCGAAGCTCATCCGTAAGCTGTCAGTCCGGGGCGATCTTGACAACTCTGGCAGGTGCCCCCCCCTCGATACCGACCGCAGTGGCGCCGGTGCCGTTCCGTTCACAACGGGCCAACAAGAGACGATACGACGGGGCCACGGCCCGGGCCAAAGTCGCCCCCGAGTGGATCATGCGGAAATGCTGGCGAGGTGGGGAGTATGTGCACCCTCACTCCAGCTTATAAACAGTCTCTGCAAATGGAATGATTGTGCGAAGCTTGGGCGTCGGTACTGCTTGCATAACCAGATCGCGGACGATTCGTCGCAAGATTCCGGCGTCTGCGCTTTGGTTGTCGACGGTTCAGCCGCCATTTCCCGTCCACTGTCGAACGACCGGCGGCGCAGGCAAATGGGAGGATAAAATGATCAACAAACTGTCGGCCGAAGCCTTCGGGACCTTCTGGCTGGTATTCGGTGGATGTGGCAGCGCCATTTTCGCCGCAGGCTTTCCGCAGCTGGGGATAGGTTTTGCTGGCGTGTCGTTTGCGTTCGGACTGACGGTCTTGACGATGGCGTATGCAGTTGGTCCGATTTCTGGCGGCCACTTCAATCCGGCGGTCACGACCGGTCTTGCGGTTGCGGGCCGATTCTCATGGAGCGACTGGCTGGGGTATGTGATTGCGCAGCTCGCGGGCGCGATAGCCGCCGCGGCTGTATTGTACGTTATTGTCTCGGGTAAAGCCGGATTTACCAGCATCGGGGGGTTCGCGTCCAATGGCTATGGGGCGCAGTCACCCGGGGGCTTTTCCATGCGTTCGGCGTTCCTTGCGGAGTTCGTTTTGACCGCAGCCTTCCTGATCATCATCCTTGGTTCAACTGCTAAGCGTGCTGCCGCTGGTTTTGCACCGATCGCCATTGGATTCGGATTGACGTTGATCCACCTGATCTCGATTCCGATCACCAACACCTCGGTCAATCCTGCGCGTTCAACCAGCCAAGCTATCTTTGTGGGCGGTGATGCATTGGGACAGCTATGGCTGTTCTGGGTCGCACCACTTGCGGGTGCCGTAGTCGGGGCACTACTCTACCGAGCGCTACTGGCAGACGCCGAAAAGGCATGAGCTTTAAGCCAGGAATTTAAAGATAGGCGCCAGATGCCGTTCGAGGTTTCTGGCGCCTTCGTGTGAGAAATTTGAGAGGTCGCCTTTGGGTCCAGGCGGTGTGAAAACCGTGTGCGCTGCTGCCGACTGTGAGGATGCATCGACGGGCACGCACGATCTAGGTCCGGCATCGCGGGTGTTACGGCCCCTCACCCCCGCAGCCCCGGTGCTTCCTGGCCGGTGCGGGCGACGTATTCGGTGTAGCCGCCGCCGTATTGATGGATGCCGTCCGGCGTCAATTCCAGCACGCGATTGGACAGCGCCGCCAGAAAATGCCGGTCGTGCGAAACGAACAGCATGGTACCTTCGTATTGCTCCAGCGCTGTTATCAGCATTTCCTTGGTCGCCATGTCCAAGTGGTTGGTCGGTTCGTCGAGCACCAGAAAATTCGGCGGGTCGTAAAGCATTTTGGCCATGACCAGGCGCGCCTTCTCGCCGCCAGATAATACGCGGCACTTCTTTTCGACATCGTCACCGGAGAAGCCGAAGCAGCCGGCCAGCGACCTGAGCGAACCCTGTCCGGCCTGCGGAAACTGATCTTCGAGCGACTGGAAGACGGTGCGGTCGGCTTCCAACAGATCCATCGCGTGCTGCGCGAAGTAGCCGAGCTTGACGCTGCCGCCCACCGCCACCGTGCCGTCGTCGGGTTTGGCAAAACCCGTCACCAGCTTCAGCAACGTGGACTTTCCGGCGCCGTTGACGCCCATGATGCACCAGCGCTCGCGGCGGCGGATCGCGAAGTCCAAGCTCTGATAGATGCGGCGATTACCATAGGCCTTGTGTACGCTTTTCAGACTGACCACATCTTCGCCAGAGCGCGGAGCCGGCGGAAATTTGAACAATACGGTCTGGCGGCGGCGCGGTGGCTCGACGCGATCGATCTTGTCGAGTTTTTTTACCCGGCTCTGCACTTGCGCGGCATGCGAGGCGCGCGCCTTGAACCGCTCGATGAACTTGATCTCCTTGGCGAGCATTGCTTGCTGACGCTCGAACTGGGCAAGCTGCTGCTTCTCATTCAACTGCCGCTGCTGCTCGTAGAACTCGTAATCGCCGCCATACGTCGTCAGACCGCCGGCGTCGATCTCGACGATCTTGGAGACGATGCGGTTCATGAATTCGCGGTCGTGCGAGGTCATGAACAGTGCGCCCTCGTAGCCTTCCAGATAACTCTCCAGCCATATGAGGCTTTCGAGGTCGAGGTGGTTGCTCGGCTCGTCGAGCAGCATCGCATCGGGCCGCATCAACAGGATGCGCGCCAGCGCCACCCGCATCTTCCAACCGCCCGACAGCGCGCCGACATCGCCGTCCATCATCTCCTGGCTGAACCCGAGCCCTGACAGCACTTCTCGCGCGCGGCCCTCCAGCGCATATCCGTCCAGTTCCTCGAAACGCGCCTGCACCTCGCCATAACGTGCGACGAAGTCCTCCATCTCAGCGGCGCGTTCCGGATCGGCCATGGCCGCTTCGAGCGATTTCAATTCGGTGGCGATGCTGCTGACGGGGCCCGCGCCGTCCATTACCTCGGACGCGGCGCTGCGCCCGGCCATTTCGCCCACATCCTGGCTGAAATAGCCGACGGTCAGCCCGCGATCGACGGACACCTGCCCCTCGTCGGGCTGCTCCTGTCCCATGATCATGCGGAACAGCGTTGTTTTGCCGGCGCCGTTGGGGCCAACGAGGCCGACCTTTTCACCTTTGTGCAGCGAGGCCGATGCCTCGATGAACAGCATCTGGTGGCCGTTCTGCTTGGAGATAGTGTCGAGATGTATCATGTCGATGAGAGCCCAGCTCCGCTTTGCGCGTTGCTTATTCAGCAAGCGATAATATCGATCTGCGCCGAAGGCCCCCTCACCTGTTCTTCGGACATCCTCTCCCCAAGGGGAGAGGAACAAGCGGCGCGCGCTCGCCGAAGTCTTCCTTCTCCCCTTGGGGAGAAGGTGCCCAAAGGACGGATGAGGGGGTGTTTTTTTAAGACATCAAATCGTTCGCCCGACGGTACTAGGCCATTAGCCCCAACCCGCCGAAGCGCGGATTGTCACACGTGATTGTCACACGTCGAGTGTACGCTCCAGGTACTTGAGGCCTTGGAAGCCACCCCAGACGATCGTGGCTGTCGTGATGACGGCGCCGACCGCCAGCGTCGAAAGTCCGGCGATGCCTTGCCCGACCGTACATCCCAGAGCCAGCGCGCCGCCTACCCCCATCAATACCGCGCCCGAAAGGTTGGTTTTGAGATCGTTGGTGTTGGCGAAACCCAACACGCGAAAGCGGCCGCGCCGCAGCGCTGACGCCCACGCGCCCAACGCAACTCCGGCGACGCTCGCCACGCCGAACGTCGGCCAGGGGATGGCCGTGAAGCGCTGCAGCCATTCCAACGCGTCCCCCAGTGGACGAATAAATGTCAGCGATACCGGCGGCAGCGGCTGGGTAGCCAACTCGTCGTAGGTGAGCCCCGTCAGCGCCCACGCAGACGCCACCAACAGGCCGACGGCGATGCCTGAACTGATGTGCAGTCGCGTCGCCGCGAAGGCGCGATCACGGAACACGTAGACCAGCGACAACGCACCAAAGCTGAACGCGAGCACGAGATCCAGACGCGCCGCATCGGAAATACCACTGAGCGAAACGATCGACCCCAGGCTTTGCGATGACAAACCGGCACGACGCAGATTGAGTGCGGTGGCCTGCTCCATAGCATCCCGCAACGGCGCGATGATGCCGCCAAGGGTCGCGAACCCGGCGATGGCGACCACCAACAGCACCACCATCGACCTGAGATCGCCACTGCCGAACCGCACGAGATTACGCGTCGGGCAGCCGCCGGCCAACACCATGCCGAAACCGAAGATCGCCCCGCCCAACGCATGGCCCAGCCAATTGAGCGTCGGCGTCAGATACATCGCGCGCTCCAGCGGCACGACACCGAACGCGCGCAACGCCTGCGCCGCCACCATTGCCACCGCGACCGCCAGCACCCAGGCTCTGAGCCGGCGCCAGTCACTGAGATTGTGGATGTCGGACAGCGCGCCCATCACGCAGAAATTGGTCCGATAAACCGTCCAACCGAACAGCAGACCGATCAGCAGCCCGCCGAGCGCCAGCATGAGCGGCGCATGGACCTGCATGAAAAATACCAGCGATGTCACACTTATTTCCCCAGCACACCGGCCCCCGCCGGCAAAGGCCGCGACATTGCCCCGCGCAGATGTTGCATGCAAGTGTCAGTGGCGGACAAACTTATCGGTTCCGGCGCAGCGTTTTGCCGCTGGCGGAATCGAACAGATGCACGATTGCCGCGTTGGCGGGCATCAAAGTGAGCGCCGCCTTGTCCGGCAGGGCGGCAGCCGTCGGCATCACGAACTCGATGGCAAGATCAGCCACCGTGCCGTGAATAACCCGCGTCGCGCCGAGTTCCTCGACGAATTCGTGCACGAACGGCATGCCCTCTGCGGCGGTACCGACGACGATATCTTCGGCCCTCAATCCGACCGTGACGGCGCTGCCGACGCCGCACTCGAACTGGGCGGCGTCGTAGGCGAGCGTTGCCCCCCCGGCATCGACCTTGCCGGGCGCACTGATCCGCCCAGGCAGCAGGTTCATCGGCGGCGTGCCGATGAAGGTGGCGACGAACGTCGAAGCGGGCCGGCTGTAGACTTCGGTCGGCGGCCCGACCTGTTCGATACGTCCGTCGTTCATGACCACGACCTGATCGGCCAACGTCATGGCTTCGACCTGATCATGCGTGACGAAGATCGACGTCGCCTTCAGGCGATTATGCAGGCGGCGGATTTCCAGTCGCATGGAGACGCGCAACTTGGCGTCAAGGTTCGACAACGGCTCGTCGAACAAGAAGGCCAGCGGTTCGCGCACGATGGCGCGCCCCATCGCGACGCGCTGGCGCTGGCCGCCGGACAAAGCCCGCGGCTTGCGGGTGAGAAAATCCTCGATGCCGAGCAGCTTGGCGGCTTCCGCCACACGCCGCTCGATCTCGTCCTTCGGTGTACGCCGATTGCGCAGGCCGTAGGCCATGTTGTCATAGACGCTCATGTGCGGATAGAGCGCATAGTTCTGGAACACCATGGCGATGTCGCGATCGGCCGGTTCGATGTCGTTGACGATGCGGTCGCCTATCGTGCACGTGCCCGACGTGATCGTCTCCAGTCCGGCGATCATCCGCAGCAACGTCGACTTCCCGCAGCCGGACGGCCCCAGCAACACCGTGAACGAGTTGTCCGGTATCGTCAGCGACACGCCCTTCACGGCCTCGACACCGCCAGCGTAGACCTTCTTCAGATTGTCGAGCGTGACGGCTGCCATGAATTTTCCGATTACTGTGGTTTGGCCGCGGTCAGAATCTGCAAGAGATTTGTATTATCGAGTGGCATCGACGCATGAATCTGCCCGTTTGCTTGTATAAATCGAGCTGCCCAAGGATCGAGTACAGGAATTCCCGCCTCGGCAAACGACCGGATATCTCGCGTCACCATGACCATCTCATTTTGTTTGGCGATCGCAGCAATTAGCGTGTCCGGCTCTGGAAACGTGTAATTTCGCACCCGCCCACTCTCAACGATGTCGCGCCAGATCACGAACGTATCTTCATTTGCTGGCAGCAAGCGGCCCTGAAACCAGGGCCGTAGATCTTGAGCAAGCCAGTCATCGATAAGCCTTTGCTTCTCAGCAGTCGGTGCCTGATTGCGACCAAACCGAATTTCAGCGATATTTATTACCGAGGTAAATAACCAACTGCTCGGCTGGCTGCTCGCGAATTTCTCCACACTTGCCGAACACTGCGGCCGCCGGAGTTCCGACAGCACGTTGGTATCCAACAGGAAGCCCTTCATACGTCAACGCCTCGAACTGCGGGAAACGTTGAGTGTCGCTCAACGTCGACGCCATCAAGCGGGGCCCGCAACATAATCTCTCGCAATGTCAGTGGTGGCGTCGCGGACATTTTGAGACTTTGCTCAATCGTAAGCGCAGCCCGGCGCAGCTCCTCCTGCGCTTGCGGAGGCCATGTGTCAGCTCGTTCAAGGACGTCACGAAGTTGTTGGTTCATAGAGGTTATCTACCACACCCGAGAAGTTGAGCGCCACTGCCTTTCGGCGTCACAATCCCAACCAGTCGCCAGATCACTTCTCCGTCTCCACCAGGCCTTTGACGAACCAGCGTTGCATCAGAACGACCACCAGCACCGGCGGCAGCATGGCGAGGATGGTGGTTGCCAGCACGAGATTCCACTCGGTCAGCGCATCGGCCGTCACGATCATCTTCTTGATGCCGATGATGATCGTCTGCATGTCCTCGCGGGTGGTGATCAGCAACGGCCAGAGATACTGGTTCCAGCCGTAGATGAAAAGGATGACGAACAGCGCCGCGATGTTCGTGCGCGACAGCGGCAACACCGTATCGATGAAGAACTTGATGGGCCCGGCGCCGTCGAGCTTGGAGGCCTCCAGCAACTCGTCCGGAATGGTCATGAAGAACTGGCGGAAAAACAACGTGGCAGTGGCCGACGCGATCAGCGGCACCGTTAACCCCGCGAACGTGTCGAGCAGGTGCATGTCGGCGACGATTTTGTAGGTCGGATAAATGCGCACCTCGACGGGCAGCATCAAGGTCATGAAGATCAGCCAGAATGCGGAACGGCGGAACGGGAACTTGAAATAGACAACCGCATAGGCCGACAGGATCGAGATGGTGATCTTGCCCAGCGTGATGATGATCGCCATCCAAAAACTGTTGAGCAGCATCTGAATGACGGGCTGCCGCGTGGTGTTGCTGGTGCCGGTGAACAGCGCCTGCTTGTAGGTTTCCCAAAACACCGGCCCCGGCCACAGCGGCATGTCGCCGTTGGCAATGACATCTTTGGGATGCGTCGAGCCGATGAAACATACGTAGACCGGGAATGCCACGATCAGCACACCCAGGATCAGGATCGCGTGCGCCAAAAACTCACCCCAGCCCCGCCGCTCGACCATCAATAGGCCTCATGCGGGATTGCCGCGCAGATGCACGTCGGTCTTGCTCGCGCTACCGCCTGATAAACTGTCGGTGCTGTCAATTTCACTTTTTGCGTTCCCGCAATTGAGTTCACGAAATCATAGCGTGAGGCACGTTACGGACTGATGTCACCTGAAAAGTTTCACTTTGTCGATGAGGCCCAGCCCGATTTCGATGGCGATGAGTGCGATCACGTACCATTCCAGGCGATGACTGGTGCGGGTGGCGATCAAGTCAGTGATGGTCTCGGCACTCTCGCGGATGACATCAAGCTTGCGGCCCACCGCGCGCGCACGCGCCGGCAGATCGTATTCGTCCACCAGTTTTGCCCAGAAGCGTTCGAGCTCCGGCCGGTCCCACAGCACATCGGGCTTGTCATCGAGATCGGCGCGGCTGGCTAACCGATGCTGGACCAGCAGGGCCTCGCCGATCTCCTCGTAGATCTGCGGCTGCACGCCTCCCGGCAACTGCCGCTTGATGAGATTGTTGGCAATCGGCTCGACACGCTCGAACGCCGACGCCACGCGACGCTCGTCATAGGCCAATGCCACCGACATCGCCAAGGCCTCCGCCACCAGCAACAGCCGCGTCGGGTCCTGTGATTTGATCTGGATGATGCCGGCGGTGGAAATACCGTCGTCCTCTTCGGGGCGAACGTCGATGATCGCGGTCTCGATTTCCGGCTGCTCCAGCGGCGCGGCGATGCGGTTGGCCAGGCCGCGCACCAATTCGTCTTCCTCGATCGGCGTCATATCGACGAAGGCGGCTGAACCCGATTTGAACAACACTGCCATGCCGCCGTTACTGGTCCTGAACCCAAGCGGGGTTTTGGAAAATGCATCCTCCCGTTCGAGCCCCTTGGTATCGATCATTTCCCCGAGGTGCAGTGCTCTGATGACGAGACGAACCGGTGCCATGACTTTTCCTGATTGCTCCGGCCAAAGCTTATCCGAAATGGCGGACCGCGTCACGACGTAGCCAGTTCGCAATCATCGGCCCCACGGCAAATCAAGAAGGAGGGCACGTCTTCGGTTCAAGCAAAGCTGCGAGGCTCTAGCGGCGTCCATAGCACTTGGTTTATGTTGCTCGCACCCGTTGCCAGCATCGCCAGACGGTCAAATCCAAGCGCGCCTCCCGACGCCTGCGGCATCAGCGCGAGCGCTGCTAAGAAGTCCTCGTCGATCGGATAGCACTCTCCGTAGACGCGCTGCTTCTCGGCCATCTCCGCCTCAAAACGCCGGCGCTGTTCGCCCGCATCCGTCAATTCGCCGAAGCAGTTGGCGAGTTCCAATCCGGCAACATATAGTTCAAAACGTTCCGCCAGGCGCGGATCGTCAGGCGTCGGGCGCGCCAACGCCGCTTCGTGGGTAGGGTAGTGCGTCAAAAACAGCGGCGCCGCTTCGGTCGCCAACGCGGGCTCGACCCGCTCAACCAGCACGCGGCTGAAAAGGTCACTCCACGTGTCGTCACCCGCGACCCGCACACCGATGCGCTCCACCTGCGCGGCCAACGCATCCCGGTTCGCGGCATGACTACTGAGCGTCGCCAGCAGATCGACGCCCGCCTGCCGGAACGCGTCGACGACGGTCAGCTGACGGGCCTCAGACAACGGCGTGGCAATCCGGCCGCGATGCTGCCAGGGCCGGTCGCCGGCCACCTCCGCGGCAATCCGCACGATAGCCATACAATCATCCATGATCGTTTGCAGCGGCTGCCCGGCACGGTACCATTCCAGCATCGTGAATTCCGCGGCATGTCGTGCGCCACCCTCGCGATTGCGGAACACTGGCGCGAAAGCGAAAATTCTCGTTTCGCCGGCCGCCAGCAGTTTTTTCATGGCAAACTCGGGTGACGTGTGCAGGTAAAGCGGTGTGGACTGTCCGGCGTCGGTGCGGAACTCCGTGCCGAACGCGTGCAGATGCGCCTCATTGCCCGGCGACACCTGCAGACAACCCGGCTCGACCTCGGTAAAGCCGTCCGCCATAAAGAATGCGCGGATCGCCGATTTTATTTTTCCACGTAAAATCAGACCGGCGCGACGATCGGTATGTCGCGACGGATGCCACCATGGCAATGCCGCGAATTCGACCGTCGGATTGGGACTGAGGGGCTGCGTCATGACGGGTCTCGGCCAATGATTGACCCGCCTTCTACCACATCTTCGGCTTCAAAAAGCTCAGTCGGCCATTTCCAATTCGCGGCGTTTCGAGCGCGACTTGCGGCTCGTCGGTGCCAGTCGTGACGACGGTGAAACCTCCGCTTCCCAACGCTCATAGCGAACGCCGGGAAATAGAATGATTTCACAACTTTGTTGTCGTCCTTCAGCGCGCACATCGCGCGAGGAAGTCTCAGATGGTTTGAAGGTAACGATATCAGCCATGGCGGTGCCCCAGGATTTGCGGCAATCATCAGAACGTTGTTCCGACACGGCCGCTGCTACCCGACACGCACAGACGAGCAGCAAACTGATATGACGACGGAGCACGTTAACAACCGGTTAACGTGATGGTGATGGCGCTAAGGTGTTGCAAGCCAGCCCTCAAGGCCACTGTCACCGCGGCGATCCTCGACCTCGATCACCCACAGATCGTCATCATACGAACGTTGTCGCGCGATGAGTTCGTCCGCCGCCTGGTCGGTCATCCACTCGGAGTCATGCAAGCGCTGGAAGCGCCGCTCACCGTCTGCACGCCCATCGCTCTCGAAGCTCATCGGGGCCGGACCGAACAGCGCCGCCTGGCCGTCGAGCCGGTTGACCTTGATCAGCACGGCTCCCGCGTCGTCATGTCCATGCGCGACGACCGCCGCGAACGCTCCGGCACTTTGCCGCTGCCGCACGTAGGCCTTCACCCATATTTCCGTTTTCAATCGCATGTTGTCTGCTCGTTAACCCGTAAAGCCGCCCGCATCCAGGAACGTCTGCTCGTCGGGCCGCATCGGCCGACCGAGGATCGGATTGCGATGTGGAAAGCGGCCGAAGCGAGCGATGATCTCACGGTGCACTTGCGCGAACTTCATGCCGTCTGCATCGCCGGCCGCCTTGTAAAGCGCAACGCAGCGGTCCTGATCGAGGATTGCTTCCGAATGCATGAACGGCAAATAAAAGAACGCCTTCAGACTTGGATCGACTTGCCCGTCGAAGCCTTTTGTCAAACTTCGATCAGCGATCGTGCGGGCTTGCGCATCATTTTCAAACGTTGCCGGCGTTCCGCGGAACAGATTGCGCGAGAACTGGTCGAGAACGATCATCAGAGCGAGAGCACCACCGCTTGTCACTTCCCAGCCCGATAGCTCTCCGCGCGCCGCCATATCGTGGATAGCAAAGAACTTGTCGCGGATTTCGGCATCGAAGTCGATGTGGTGGCCGAACCAATGCTTCGGGCCGGCCGCGCGCCAGAATGAGACGATCGCATCGGGGTTCATCGGCACTGCCACGATCGACCTTACCCGGGGATTGAACGACACGATCAAGTCGTTAGGACGTTTCAGCGGGTTGACGATGCGACGATGCGCGATCAAAAAGCAAGTCCACAGCCGGCCAATAAGAGGGTTGCCGCATGATCGAAGTGCATCACCTGCAGGCGTCGCGTTCGCGGCGGATTACCTGGGCGCTCGAAGAACTGGGCGAGCCCTACACTGTCGTCACCTACGAGCGCGACAAGGTGACCAATCTCGCGCCGCCCGCTTTAAAGGCCATCCATCCGCTGGGAAAATCACCGATCCTGCGCGACGGTGACGTGACGCTCATCGAATCCGGCGCAATTATCGATTACCTCATCCGGACTTACGGGCACGGTCGCTTCGCGCCGGCAGCCAGCACGCCCGAGTATAATCGCTACGTGCAGATGCTCCACTACGCCGAGGGATCGGCGATGCTGCCGCTGATGCTGCGGCTGTATGTGGGCCGCCTCGGCGACGGCGGTAAGCCGCTGCATCCGCGCATCGCCAGCGAGATGGAAACGCACCTGCGCTGGCTAAACGACCAGCTCGAAGGCCGCGACTATTTTCTCGGCAACGGCCTGACGGGCGCCGACATCAACCTGTCGTTTGTGGTGCAGATGGCGATCAGCTTCGCCAGCCGCGAAGGTTATCCGAACCTCACCGCTTTTGCCGACCGTATCGAGGCTCGCCCGGCCTACAAGCGCGCTGTGGAACGATACGGCGCATAAGGCACCGAGAGATCGTCCGCTCATCGACGCCGCGGCGATCTCGACGGCATCACTTGCAGCGCTTGAAGATGCGCTTCGGGCCTTTGTCACCGCCGACATTGGCTTGTTGCGCCATCTGTCGCTTATCGCTGGTGAAATCGGCGAACACTGTGTTGCCGCCCTCTTCCCACTGCAGCTCAATCCAGCCGTTCTGGTCTTTGTCGATCCCCGTATTGATTTTCTTGATCAGCATTACTCTGTCGTCCCGATCAGAGTGGAAATCGACGGTCAGTTTCGATCGCGTGAAGCGGTAGTTGGAAATTTCACCACACCACTTGCCTTCGATATCCTTGAATTCGACGGCTCCTTCAGCACGCGCCGGCGTGACATCGGTGGAGAATAACAAAGCGCCGGCCACGACGCCCATTGCAAGTGTCAACAACGTCTTTGAAAACATCACGCGAACCTCCGCAATATGATCCAATACGACCGCGAAGGTAACAATCCCCCCGCATCCAGATCAAGTGCTTCGTCTAAGCCGCGACGGCGGTGCCCTGTTTCGAGGCGCCAAAGGGTTGAGCTTTTGCCAGTGAGTTGGTTCAGCAAAGGCGTCGGCAAAGTGGCTCAATCCCAGTCGAGTGCGCCTTTGCGCCATTCGTAGGCAAAGCCGACGGTGAGCACGCCGAGGAAGGTCATCATCGACCAGAACCCGAACGCACCGACCGACTTGAAGGCGACGGCCCATGGAAACAGAAATGCAACTTCAAGGTCGAAAATGATAAACAGGATCGAGACGAGGTAGAAGCGAACGTCGAACTTCATGCGGGCGTCGTCGAATGCATTGAAACCGCACTCGTAGGCCGAAACCTTCTCGCTGTCCGGGTTGCGCACCGCAAGCAGGAAAGGCGCAACCATCAGCGCCATGCCGATAACGCCCGCAACTCCAAGAAAGATGGCGATCGGCAGGTAATCCATAAGCAAGGTGGATTGGGGCATGCTGGTTCCGGGTGTCTGCGCGTGACGGGACGATCTGACAGCTGTTAACTTACTCCGCGATCCGCGGCAATGGGGCAATCATGGTACCTAAATTACCTAGTTTGCAGAGAAATAACAAAGCCAACCTGGGTGAACGGCAACGAGAATGGAGCCATGTCCAGCAAACTATTCAGCCAATCGTCCATTGCATCGCAGGGCGGGTGCGATTAAGACGATTATGGGGGCGGTTAGCTCAGCGGTAGAGCGCCTCGTTTACACCGAGGATGTCGGGGGTTCGAAACCCTCACCGCCCACCAAGAAACTGTTCCGGCGTGCTGCGTCGCTACCTTGACTTCATCGGGGTGAACACGTATTGCACGCGCCGTGACCTGCGCTGGACAACGGCGCAGGTGCATGGAATTGCGGGAGTAGCTCAGCTGGTTAGAGCGCCGCCCTGTCACGGCGGAGGCCGCGGGTTCAAGTCCCGTCTCTCGCGCCATTCCATTCTGTGAAGGTGCGCAATAAGCGGTTGCGCAGAATGCGAGGCGGTCGAGCCTCCGTGGTGATTTGGCCGGTCGGCTTGCAGCCACGTAAAATAAATCGCTAAAGGGCCGTGCGCACCCGGTCAGGTGTGTCTGGTCCCACGGCGGACGCGGGCACTTTGAGCCGGGTTTTTTGTTGTTTGCGCCCTTTGCATGTCAAAGATGAGCGCGGCAAATTGGAGCGGATGATGTCGAAATCCAGCGGCCCCAAGCCAAATTTACCGAGGAACCTTAACGGGGCGCCGCTCGGTCTCGAGACCAACATGGTGCACGGCGGCATTCTCCGCTCGCAATTCGCCGAGACGAGCGAAGCGCTGTTTCTGACGCAGGGCTACGTCTACGACAGTCCCGAACAGGCCGAGGAGCGCTTCAAGAGCGAATCCGGTGGCTTTATTTATTCGCGTTATGCCAACCCGACCCTCGCCATGTTCGAAGAGCGGATGAAGCTGCTGGAGGGCGCGGAAGATGCGCGCGCCACGGCGTCCGGCATGGCTGCCGTGATGTCGTCGCTGATGTGTTTCCTCAAAACCGGCGATCACGTCGTGGCGGCGCGGGCGCTGTTCGGCTCGTGCCTCTACGTCGTGCAGGATCTGCTGCCGCGCTATGGTGTGACCTCCACGCTGGTCGACGGTCGCGATCTCGCGCAATGGAAGCGGGCCATGCAGCCGAACAC
Source organism: Hyphomicrobiaceae bacterium (assembly GCA_025351355.1). Classification (GTDB taxonomy): domain Bacteria; phylum Pseudomonadota; class Alphaproteobacteria; order Rhizobiales; family Hyphomicrobiaceae; genus JABFRJ01. Next base: position 2,915 of record JANXWC010000262.1, on the reverse strand, counting down.
GCGCGCGGTGTTTTTTGAAAGCCCGTCCAATCCCTGCCTCGATCTGGTCGACATCAAGGCCGTGTCGGAGATTGCGCACGATGCGGGCGCGCTGGTGGTCGTCGACAACGTATTTGCGACACCGGTCTATCAGTCGCCGTTGAAACTCGGCGCCGATGTCGTGGTGTATTCGACGACCAAGCACATCGATGGCCAGGGTCGTTGCCTCGGCGGCGTCGTGCTGGGATCGGAAAAATACATCAAAGAACAGCTGCATCCGTTCTATAAGCACACCGGCGTCGGCATGAGCCCGTTCAACGCTTGGGTCATGCTGAAAGGCTTGGAAACGCTGGGATTGCGCGTCCGCGCACAGACGGCGGCGGCAGCCCAGGTTGCCGATGCGCTGGCGGCGCTGAAGAACCGCGGTGTGGCGCGCGTGATTTTTCCGGGCCGCTCCGATCATCCGCAAGCCGAACTTGCCATGCGGCAAATGACGGGCGGCAGTACGCTGGTGGCGTTTGAAATTGCCGGTGGCAAGGCGGCGGCGTTCAAGTTCCTCAACACGCTTGAGATCATCAAGCTGTCCAACAATCTCGGCGACGCCAAGAGCCTGATCACCCATCCCGCGACGACCACGCATCAGCGACTGAAACCCGAGGACAAAGCGTCGCTGGGTATCACCGACGGCCTGTTGCGGCTATCGGTTGGCCTTGAAACTCCGGCTGATCTGATCGCCGATGTGACGCAAGCGGTAATAGCCGCCAGTAGCTGAACTTAAGTCGCAGATGCCGACCTAAACCAGCGCGCGCATCGCGGTGAATATGCGCGCCACAGCCGAAACGGCACACACGACGGCGAATGTGGTGGCAATCACCGGCACGTAATCGGGCCAAACACACATTGCTACGAAGGCGACGATGGTTTCAAAACCTTCGGCCAGGCCTGCCAGATAGTAGATGGATTTGGCGCCCTGCGCGGTCGTCGACAGACCGCGTCCCGCGGCGATCGCCGCGAATGCGAGGAAAGTCACACCGCTGGCGATAAAACTGGCGAGCAAAGCGGCGATGGGCAGGGCATTAGATACCGGATCGGCAAATGCAAACGCCAGCGGAATGGTCGCGTAGATCAGAAAGTCGCTGACGATATCGAGAAAGCCGCCGCGATCGGTCAATGCCTTGCGCCGCGCCAGCGCCCCGTCCAGACCGTCAAACAGCCGGTTGATGAGGAACAGCAATAGACCCACGCGCGGCGCACCCGCAGCGATGGCCGCAGCACCAGCTAGTCCGATAGCCAAACCGATGAGCGTCAGCTGGTTGGCTGACAGGTTGGTCCTCGAAAGGTTCGCCGCGACCGCGTTCAGAGGCGGATCGATCCATACACGCAGCCGGGCATCAAACATGGCGCAATTATCGCAACGGGGTTACTGATCGAACCGGCGATTGACCGCTGGCCTCCAATGCCTACTATCATCGAACCTGAAAATCCCCCCGCTGCTTTCGGACCGATGCGCACGCATTGCCTAGCCGAAACAGGATAACGCAAAGACTCCGTCCATGTCCTCGTCCAGCTATCAGGCCACTACGCGCGGAATTCGGGTGACGGTGCTGCCGCAATATCTGGTTGAACAATCCGATCCCGACGAGAACCGCTATTGCTGGGCCTATACCATCACCATCGAGAACGCTGGCCTGCAGACGGTGCGCCTTCGATCGCGCGTATGGACCATCACGGACGAAACCGGCCGCGTCGAAGAAGTGCGCGGGCCCGGTGTCGTCGGTGAAACGCCGATCCTGAAGCCCGGCGAGGAATTCCAATATACATCGGGCTGTCCGCTACAGACGCCGTCCGGCATCATGGTCGGTAGTTTTCAGATGACCAACGAGGATGGTGAGCTGTTCGACGTGGCCGTCCCCGCTTTCTCACTCGACAGCCCCGAATGCCGGCGCGTGATGAATTGAACCTGGGGCTACAGCCGTCGTCGGATTACCCTGTTGTTCTTGCGCACTTACCCTTGCTATGTTACCGTTACGGACTTGTTGTTGGCGGGGCAGATCATGGTCGATACCAAATATTCCTCGTATTTGGCACGTATGTTATTGCCGCTGCGGCAAAGCAATTTGACCGCTTTAGCGAGCCAATCTATTGACGAAGCTTATAGTACCGCATCTAAACGTCGCTCCGAAGGCCAGCCAGCGGACGCGGCTGATGGCAATACGGTTGACGAAAAGAAGAACGCAAGAGGCACAGACTCAGCCAACCAAATAACTACCAAGCAATGACAGCATCATTTTAATTAACGTGATCAATTTTTTGAGTATTAAATGTCAAATTTTGAGGATTTAGTAAAATATAGATCTTTGTTGGTTTTTCGAGTTAAAGAATTTCCTGAAGAACTCAGATCAAAACTACTTGAGGTCTGGTCGCTTTTCAAAGATGAACTGGAAAAACTGGACGAAAAAATTTTCGCGTTCGCCTTGGCTTTATCAAACGGTCACACGCCGTCGACTGATGATCTCAACTCAACCTTTGGCGACCTAGCAACATGCGCGTGCAATCTTGCAACTGCGTGCACCAATTATGGGCAGAAACTTGAACAAAGCGTCAGGCCGAGACCGATGCTGAGAAGAGTTGAAGGCGCACATCGCGAACAGCTCAAACAATTCGCCGATTATTTGGACTACGTATCAACGAGCGTTGAAGCAATAAAAGAGCGAAAACCAAACTTTATCGAACAAACAAAATATTTAATTGAGACTGTAATTGATAAAGTAGCGAGGCATTTAGCGGAATTTCGAGAGTATTTTGTCCATCATATCTCTTTTTATCCTATCGAAAAAAAAGATAAAATGTTTCGACGTGCTGAATATTTTATACTGATGATTGCGGCCATAACAATATTTTCTCAGGTATACTCGTGCACCTGCGCGGCGCCCTAG